>JAKMGS010000053.1 GCA_022424815.1 Schleiferiaceae bacterium
ATACCGTCTTGATCGCAGCGCCACACACCTCAAATTACGATTTGCTATTCGCCATGGGCACCTTTTGGCTAATGCGCCTTCCCGTGAAATTTTTCATCAAAGATTTCTACACGAAGTGGTATTTCTTTGGCTTTTTCAAATGGCTTGGTGCCATAGGGGTTGATCGATCAAAGCGAAGCAACTTAGTGGACTATGCTACTGAACTACTTTTAGAACGTGATGATATCACCATAATGGTTCCTGCAGAAGGTACTAGGAAAGCTGTAGAGAAATGGAAAACTGGTTTTTATCACATCGCGGTGAAATCTGGGAAAAATATAAGTCTGGGATATTTAGACTATGGTAAAAAATACGCTGGAATCTTAGATATCATACCTGCTGGAGCTCAAAAAGCAACCTTTGATCAGATTCAAAGCATTTATGAGAATGTCAAAGCCAAATATCCGGAGCTATACAATAAAGTCATTCATTAATGGGGGCATTAGAACTTAACTTTCCCAAAGAAGTTTCTGCCTTAGTCCGTCATAAAAAGGAGGAGGACCAAACATTGCTTTGGGACCCTTGTCGTAAAAAATGGTTGATTGCTACCCCCGAAGAATGGGTGCGTCAACATGCACTACACTACTTACATCTCTTGGGGTATTCATTTGCTCTCATGGAAACAGAGAGTGGGTTGCGCACGGGATTCAGGGAAAAGCGCTCGGATGCGCTAGTCTACAAAAACACCGCGCCTTTTATCCTGGTAGAATGCAAGGCACCGTCAGTTAAAATTGACCAAAAGGTATTCAATCAAGCATTCAACTACAACCAAAGTCTACAAGCAAAGTATCTGTACTTAACCAATGGCAAGCAGCATATTTTCTGGGATATTGTTGGCCACAATGCCTTGGAATCCTTGCCTAGCGCAAACGATCCAAACTCTTGATTTTCGCTTTATCTTTTTGAATGCCACGAGAAGCTAAGAAAGCTAAGATGATATTCAGCATAGGTACAACTACTCCATAAGTTGCTGAAGCCGCTTTAACGTTCATGATTTCACGGATTAATAATCCTAAAATGATCAGTGAACTAAGCATTCCAATTCTAACCAAAAGCAACTGAAATGAGCGCTTTTGAAACATTAGAATTGCTCCAGAAAAGGTAGCCATGGCCCAACCAAAAGTGAAAAATAACCACATGGAATCTGTAGCCCTGAAGACATTTTCGTCGACCACATACATGGGGAATACAAACGCAGCCAAAGAACTTAAAATTGCTGCTACAAATAAATAAAGGGTTTGAATGCGTTGAATCATGACCAAATTTTGATACAAAGTTCAAAAAAAATTGGACCCAATCCTTTGAATCCTGGGAAAACTCCCTATTATTGTGGCGTAGAGGTCTGACAGTAGGCCCATTACCTACACCATCTTCTTTTATACTATCCCATTACAGACATGTTGACTGAAATCGATTTGCGGGCACGCAAGTTGCCCGAACTGAAAGACTTAGGTGCATCCTTAAGTATTCCCAAAGCTAAATACATGAAAAAGGAGGAGCTCGTTACCGCCATTTTATCGGTAACTGGCAAAGGTGCACCCAAGCAGGATGTGGCTCCTGAAAAAGCACCAGAAACAAAGCCTGATCGCCCTCAAAAAGTTAAATCAGAGCACAACAACGACGACCAAAACCAACGTCGTGAACGTAATCCTAAGCATCACAAACAAAATAATAACGGTAATAACCAAAACCAGCGTGATCGAAGACGTCCAAAAGAATTTCATTTCGAGGGCATTATCGCAAACGAGGGTGTTTTGGAAATCATGCCAGACGGATACGGATTCCTTCGTAGTTCTGACTTTAACTACCTGAACTCTCCGGATGATATCTATGTAAGTCAGAATCAGATTCGCAGCATAGGTCTGAAGACTGGAGATACTGTAAGTGGTGAAGTCCGTCCTCCGAGAGAAGGCGAAAAGTATTTCCCATTGGTCAAAGTGAACAGTATCAACGGACGTACTCCCGAATATGTACGTGACCGAGTTGCATTTGAACACCTGACTCCTCTATTTCCTGACGAGAAATTTGATATTACATCACGTCGAAGTACGGATTCAACCAGAATCATTGACCTCTTCTCTCCAATAGGTAAAGGACAGCGGGGATTATTGGTTGCACAGCCAAAAACCGGTAAGACCACGTTGATGAAGGAGGTTGCCAATGCCATTGCCGCCAACCACCCCGAAGCTTATATGATTGTTTTACTCATAGATGAGCGCCCGGAAGAGGTGACCGATATGAGCCGCAGTGTTAATGCGGAGGTTGTAGCGTCTACCTTTGATGAGCCTGCAGAACACCACGTGAAAGTCGCCAATATTGTGTTGGAAAAGGCCAAGCGTATGGTAGAATGTGGCCACGATGTAGTCATAATGTTAGATTCTATCACTCGTCTCGCCCGCGCCTACAATACAGTGAGCCCAGCTTCCGGTAAGATCCTTTCTGGGGGTGTGGATGCCAATGCATTGCAGAAGCCTAAACGTTTCTTTGGAGCCGCGCGTAATATTGAAGGTGGTGGTTCATTGACCATTATTGCCACCGCCTTGATCGATACTGGTTCGAAAATGGATGAAGTGATCTTCGAAGAATTTAAGGGTACTGGTAATATGGAAATGCAATTGGATCGTCGTATTGCGAACCGTCGTATTTGGCCAGCCATCAACCTTATCGAAAGCGGTACACGCAAGGAGGATTTACTCTTGTCGCCTGATGTACTGCAGCGCATGTGGATCATGAGAAAATATTTGGCTGATATGACGCCAATTGAAGCCATGGAATTCCTAAGCGACCGAATTCGAAAGACCAAAGACAATGCTGAATTTTTGATCAGTATGAATGGATAAAAAAAGCCCGCTCGATGAGCGGGCTTTTTTTTCCTATCTTGATTCCGACATTAAAACCTATTTCATCATGAAAAAAATTCTATTCTTAGCAGCTGGCTTACTCGCTAGTGCTACTATGATGGCACAGTCTTACGAAGCCTCATTGGGCTTGGGTGCCCTAAGCTCTGGCTCATTAAAGTTGGAGGGTATGTATCATTTTGACGATAACCAATCCTTTAACTTAGAATTACGCACTATTAATTCATCGATTGAAGGCGATTCAATTGCATTTGACGCCTCATTTGGTGGTATTGTACTTTCTCCAGAATACATTACTTATTTCAATTCGAGTGGCGATGATAATGAAGGCGTGTACCTAGGGACGTATTTACGTTTCAAATCCATGGCATCTAATGGCTATCAAGAGACGGACGGGTCAGTTCTTGTGGATGCTGATTTCTCACAGCTCGCGCTGGGGATAGGTGGTAATGTTGGGTATCATGGTGGTTTTGACAACGGCATTACCGTACGAGTATATGCCGGTCTAGGATATAATTTCATGAACAATATCTCGCAGACTGATGGATATGAATCTATCCTATCGGCCGTCTATGCCTCCCCCATTCACGTAAGGTCTGGGATCAATCTTGGATATAGATTTTAACAATAAAAAGCCCGCTCGATGAGCGGGCTTTTTTATTCTGAAGCTGTGAATTGCTTCTCGTACAAGTTAAAATAGGCACCTTGCTTTTCGAGGAGCTCGGCGTGATTGCCCTCCTCAATAACCTTCCCTTGATCCAACACGATAATCTTATCCGCATGCTGAATGGTAGACAAGCGATGTGCGATAATGATGGAGGTGCGGTTTTGCGTAAGTGCGATGAGCGCATTTTGGATGAGCTCTTCCGTATGAGAATCGATACTAGAGGTGGCCTCATCAAGAATGAGAACCTTAGGATCTGTAATGTACGCGCGTAAAAAGGCCAAAAGTTGGCGTTGTCCGGCAGATAAGACCCCTCCGCGTTCGCGCACATTGTATTCCAATCCCTCTGGAAGTTCCTCCAAAAATGATTTGATGCCTATACGCTCCGCCGCTGCCCAGATCTGCTCATCAGTGATATCCGTATTCCCCATAACAATGTTGGAGCGAACGGTATCGGAGAAGAGAAAGACGTCTTGAAGTACAAGCGCCATTTGAGTTCTTAAATGATGCGTGTCCAATTCTACTAATGAGCACCCATCAATCTTAACATCCCCGCTTTCATACGGATAGAAACCCATCAAAACACTAATTATAGTGCTCTTTCCTGCCCCTGTGGCACCAACTATAGCAACGGTCTCTCCCTTGGCCGCCTCAAACGATACCCCCTTCAAAATAGGTTCATTGGGAATGTACTGAAACGCGACATTTTCCAAGGCGATCGTTCCTTCTAAATCGATTTGGCGTTGGCCCTTGGGCTCTATTTCATGGTCGCTATCAAGCAATTTCAATACGCGCTCCGAAGCCACCATACCCATTTGCAAGGTATTGAAGCGGTCGGCTAATTGGCGTAATGGACGGAACAGCATTCCAATGAAAATGATCATAGCCGTGAGTTCACCAACAGTCACATCGCCGCCTTGGGCGGCATTCATCCCACCGTACCAAACGCCGAGCCCGATGGAAATAGCACTAAGAACTTCAATAATGGGGAAGAAAAGGGCATAATAAAAGATGCTCTTGATATTGGCGTCACGGTGTCGAGCATTGATGGCTTCGAACTTGCGCATTTCCTGAGCTTCACGTCCGAAGGCTTGTACGATGGCCATACCCCCGAGGTGTTCTTGCACGAACGTATTGAGGTTACTCACCTCATTACGTACGGCTTGAAAGGCACCTTTGATCCCTCTCTGAAACCAGCGAGTGGCAATAAAAAGTACCGGGATAACGCTGAGGCTAATGAGTACCAGCAAAGGATTGAAGAAGAAGAACATGGCAAAGAGCATCACCGCGATACGGAACAAGTCGCCAAAGATGACGAGGATTCCTTCGGAGAAAACTTGCGCTATGGTTTCGATGTCGGAGACGACACGAGTGACTAATTGGCCGACTGGGCTTCTATCGTAAAATCCAAGACGGAAATTTTGAAGCTTATCGTACAACTCGATACGAATGTCTTTAATAATACTCTGTCCGAGCCAATTGGCCGCGTACATAAATGCGAAAGATCCGATACTTTCAATGAGCAAAAGCCCGACAAGCCATAAAATAAGATTAATTAGGAGTTCCGGATTGGTGCCCAAGATGGCGTCGTCAATGACCTGGCGCGTTAAAATAGGTCGTGCCGTACCGATAGCCCCTAGGGAGACCGTCAATACGACCGCGGATATGAAGAGCACTCGGTAAGGCTTTGCATAGCCTAATACCTTGAGAAACAACTTAAAATCGAATGCTTTACCGCCTACGTTTGACATCTAGAAATGGGGATACAATACTTGAGAAAGATATAACCCGTGGGCGGGGGCGCTGGTTCCCATAGCCCCACGGTTTTTTGTTTGAAGTCTGGTCAAGAACTCTTCTTGCGTCCATTTTCCGCGACCTACTTCTACCAAGCTCCCTACAATGGCGCGTACCATGTTACGGAGGAAACGATCCGCGGTGATGTGAAATACCCAATGGTCGCCGCGTGATTCCCAGCGGGCTTCACGTACATCACAGAAGGTAGTTTTATTGTCCGAGCCGTTCTTACAGAAAGAAGCGAAATCCACCTCTTCCAAAAGTAAAGCAGCGCAAGCATTCATTGCATTAAAGTCCAATGTTTCGTTGATGTTCCAAGCCCAATCGCGCAAAAAAGGATTCCCGCCCTCCACGAGTTTGTACTCATAACTGCGGCTCGTCGCTAGAAATCTCGCATGCCAGTCCTCGCCTACTTTCTTAGCCTCGTGAATGCATATGGCCGGATCTAAAAAGCGATTCAACCTGTGTACCAAGTGTGAATGATCCATCCCGGCGGCAGCTACAGCCGGATCCCAATCGAAATGTGCGAACATCTCTGTCGCATGTACTCCAGTATCTGTACGGCCAGCACCGACTGTATTGATTTCTTGCCCTAAAAGCTTAGAAAGCGCATCATTGAGATCGCCTTGAACGGTCCTATCCTCCGGCTGGACTTGCCAACCGCAAAAAGGCGTGCCATCAAAGGAGAGTTTCAGGACTGTTCGCATTACTTTTGAGTTCATTGAACGCCCCAAAGGTACAACTTGATGCCCGCAAAAAAGACGAAAATCCTGCTCCTGTCCGATACGCACAGCTACTTGGACGAACGCATCTTGGAATTTGCCAAGCAGGCGGATATCGTCATGCATGCGGGAGATATGGGCAGCCACGAATCCATGGATGAACTAGAGGCTGCCAGCACTCAACTGGTAGGCGTCTACGGCAATATTGACGACCATATCATGCGCCTTCGTTATCCCTTGCATCAAAAGTTCACCTTAAACGGCATGAAGTTTTGGATGACTCACATAGGCGGCTATCCCCCGCGCTACAACCCCAGAATTAGAGAGGATATCCAACGTGATCCGCCCGATGTATTTATTTGCGGCCATAGCCATATTCTAAAAGTGGTCAACGATAAAAAACTCCAATGTCTTCACATGAACCCTGGTGCTGCCGGGCAGCATGGCTTCCACAAGGTGCGCACCATGTTAAGATTCGAGGTGGTTCAAGCCGAACCCTCGGTGAAAGGACGTATTGAAAACCTTGAGGTCATTGAATTAGGAAATCGCGGTAGACTCCGTTAATTTTGCCCTTTAACGGATTCACTCATGTCTACAGCCTTACATGCCATCACCCCTGTTGATGGTCGTTATGCTTCAAAAACGGAAGCCCTCTCGCAGTATTTTTCGGAATATGCACTGATCAAGTATCGTGTGCGCGTGGAAATTGAATACTTCATCGCATTGTGCGAGAGCGATTTACCACAGCTTAAAGGGGTCAGCGGGGACCAATTCCCTGCGCTTCGCGCCATTTACCAAAACTTCAGCACGGAGGACGCACAAAAGATTAAAGACATCGAGAAAGTCACCAATCACGATGTAAAAGCCGTCGAATACTTCATCAAAGAAGCTTTCGAAAATATGGGACTTTCCAGCTACCAAGAGTTCATCCACTTTGGCCTTACCTCACAGGACATCAACAATACCTCAGTCCCCCTTTCTATCAAGGAGGCTTTGGAGGAGATCATGTACCCACAATTAGAGGAGCTCATCGATGCCATCGATGCCCACGCTACTGCCTGGGATCACATTTCTTTGTTGGCTCGCACCCACGGACAGCCTGCCTCTCCTACCACTCTAGGGAAGGAATTCAAGGTGTTCACTGCTCGTCTACGCGGCCAACTCGCTCAACTTAAAGCAGTGCCTCACAGCGCAAAATTTGGTGGTGCTACAGGGAACTTCAACGCGCACACCGTTGCCTATCCAGGACAAAATTGGCACAGCTGGGGCGATCAGTTCGTGGCCAAGCACCTTGGCCTTACACGCAGCTACCCCACTACTCAGATTGAACATTACGATAACCTAGCCGCACAGTTTGACGCACTGAAACGCATCGACAACATCTTCATAGATTTCTGTCGCGACGTGTGGACCTATGTAAGCATGGATTACTTCAAGCAGAAGATCAAGGCAGGAGAAGTGGGTTCTTCCGCGATGCCTCACAAGGTCAATCCTATTGATTTCGAGAATGCCGAAGGAAACTTAGGCATTGCGAATGCATTGTTTGAGCATTTGGCAGGGAAACTGCCTATTTCGCGTTTACAACGTGATTTGACAGATTCTACCGTACTCAGAAACGTGGGCGTTCCATTCGGCCATCTGTTGATTGCCATTGCCAGTATGAACAAAGGCCTTGGCAAACTATTGGTCAATGAAGCGAAGATTGCCGCTGATTTGGAAGCAAATTGGGCCGTTGTAGCGGAAGCCATTCAAAACATCTTACGCCGCGAAGGATATCCAAAACCTTATGAGGCCTTGAAGGCATTGACGCGCACGAATAGTACGATCACTGCGCAGAGTATAGCCGAATTTATTGATACCTTAGAAGTAGATGACCAAATTAAGGCTGAGCTGAAAAATATTACTCCAAGTAATTACATCGGTCAGGCCAAGCGCTAAAACTCATGAAAAAGAACATATACATTATTGCAACGGTCGTCCTTTTGGCGGCCGTTTCTTTTGGACTGTACCAATATTTTCGAACCCCGGTTGCCGCAATGGACCTACCTCCTGCCTTTACCGGTAATGCGGAATCCATGGCCGATGAAGCTGCTGCATTCGAAATAGGCGATGTGGTACTAGTACAGGATACCATTCGGAGCGCAGAAAGCAAAAGCATTTCATTACCGAATGGCGTAGTTGTAGTCAGAGATTCTTCCGACACGCAAACTTGGCCGACGAGTGGCTTCGTTTCCGTGAAAGGGTTCTATCAAGGAATTGAGATTGATGATTTTTTCGGAGATACGTTAGTCCGCGTGGGTGGTGCCTTTCTTCTCGAACCCACGGACTCTGAAAATCTGAAATAATCCAAGCGCAAAAAATGCTGTTAAGGCGAGCGCAGAATTGCGAAGATCTCCTGTCAAGGCCTCTAGAAGACCTATGCTGAACATCCCGAAGGTGGTGGCCAGTTTCTCCATGACATCGTAGAAGCTGAAATAGGTCGTGTGGTCTTCTGTAGGCGGCAGCATCTTACTGTAGGTGGAGCGAGACAAGCTTTGCACCGCTCCCATCACAAAACCAAGACAACCACCCACGATGTAAAATTGGTTCGCCGTTTGCACAAAGTAGGCTGCGAAGCAAATGAGCATCCATACGGCTACCCCTATTTTAATGGCGTAGAGGTTGGTGGTACGCTCGCTTAATCTGGCAAACACAAAAGACCCCGCAATCGCCACAAATTGTATGATCAGAATGGTCATGATGAGCTGGGCAGATTCTAAACCTAAGACTTTGGAGCCAAATACCGCAGCGAGTAGAATAATGGTCTGCATCCCAACACTGTACCAAAAGAAGCCTCCAAGGAACACACGAAGGGTCTTGATCTTTCTAAACTCATGAAACACCGTGATGAGCTCTTCCCAACTCTTCCAGAACAGCTTGCCCTCGAAAAAATCTTTGATCTCGTCTTTGGGTAATTTTTGAATGGCCGGCAATCCAAAACCTAGCCACCAAATCCCAGTCAAAACAAAAGAAGCTCTAGAGGCAATTCCTGCATCCGCGAACCCAAAAGTTTCAGGCATCTGAACCAAGGCCAGACATAGGATCAGTAACAAAGCACTACCGAAATACCCTAAAGAAAATCCTCGTGCCGACAGACGATCCTGTATTTCCTTTGGCGCAATAACCGGTAAGAAACTATTGTAAAATACGATGCTTCCGGTGAAGCCCACACTTGCGAAGAAGGCCAAGCACAACCCCAACCATGCATTTTGTGATGTAAAAAAGCTCATGCTAGACGTGCTAATTGCCCCAATAATCATAAACGTCCGCATGAATACCTTTCTGCGCCCAGTTCGATCCGCCATGGCCGCGAAATACGGTGAGAGAATAGAGATGGTCAAAAAGGAAGCCGCTATGACATAACTGTAAATGACAGTGTTTTCCCATTCTCTTCCCAAGAACAAGACACTATTTGTCTCATTTTTGGTCACTTCCTCATAGTAAATAGGGAATAAAACAGTGCTTATGACCAAGGAATAGACAGAATTTGCCCAATCATACATGGCCCAGCCGCGTTGTATTTTCGTGAATTTCATGGTGATTCCAATTTACAACTCGAATCGGCATTATATTTGATTCATCAAGGCAAATTAACACTCCATGAAAAAAATCGCCCTTTTGATACTTTTTGTCTTCGCAGGCCTCGAGGTTTTCGCGCAAGACATGATCATATACAAAGACAAAACCATCGATGAGGTGACTATTGTTGAAGTCACCCCAGATTACGTGAAATACCGTGAGTACGGTGCCCCTATCAACTCAGTCACTTTCTCCATCGAAAGAGATTACCTCTCAAAACTGATTTTTGAGAGCGGTCGTGTAATGGACCTCAGTCAATCCATGATGAATGACGAGCGTGTATATGCAGGTCAGCGCGACAGAACATTGAAAATTGATGTTGCCGGCGCGAGCGGCAACTACACCTTTATCTCCTACGAGCAGGCGGTAGATCCGAGCACCAGCTGGGAAGCAGGTATGATTTTTATCGGCGCCGGTTTTGAAAACAACAACGGATGGAACGACCCGGAAAATGCAATGGGTCTTGGAGTAAACGTTGGCTACAAGTTCAAACGCAGTCCAAACTTCTACATGGAACGCATGCGTTACGGACACATCTTGCGCGGCGCTTATGTAAAACCAAATCTTTGGCTGAACGTATTCAACTACGATAAAATAGATTACGATCACCCACCTGATCCTGTGACTTTCCAGTACCCTACGACGCGTGAATCTGCTACCGCAGGCGCCGTGATGATTGATTTTGGGAACCAATTAGTCTTCTCTGACCAATTCCTTATCGACTACGCCGCTGGTCTAGGCTACGGATTTACCAGCAAGGATACTTGGAACTTGAGCAACTACGGATTCACCGGTGGACTTGGCCCACAAAGCGGCACACCACTGACCGTATCCTTCACGTTGAAAGTAGGTTACCTCCTTCCGAACAAATAAGCATCAATCTTATTTATAAAAAAAGCCCGGGCATCCGCCCGGGCTTTTTTGTTTTGCATTCCGCTTCGTTTTAAGCGTTCTGTACTTTGATCAAGTTCAATGCAGAACCTGCCTTAAACCACTCAATCTGCTGTGCATTATAGGTATGGTTCAACTTGATAGTATCTGTAGATCCGTCGGCGTGAACCACCTCAAGGGTCAACTGCTTGCCTGGCGCAAAGTCTACCAAATCAACAAAGTTGAAGGTATCATTTACTTGGATCAAATCGTAATCTGCTTCGTTATCGAAGGTCAGACCCAACATACCTTGCTTCTTCAAGTTCGTTTCGTGGATACGAGCAAATGACTTCACGATAACCGCGCGAACGCCTAGGTGACGTGGCTCCATTGCAGCGTGCTCACGTGAAGAACCTTCACCGTAGTTGTGATCACCCACAACGATAGAAGGAACACCCGCTCCTTTGTAGGCACGAGCTACATTAGGTACCTCATCGACTGAACCGTCCAATTGGTTTGTTACAGCGTTGGTCTCTGTAGTATATGCGTTTACTGCACCGATCAAACAGTTGTTTGAAATGTTATCTAGGTGCCCGCGGTAACGCAACCATGGACCTGCCATAGAGATGTGATCCGTAGTACACTTACCAAGGGCCTTGATCAAAAGCTTCGCGCCTTCGATGTTGGCACCGTCCCATGGAGCGAATGGGCTCAATAGTTGTAGACGCTGTGAATCTGGGCTCACAACCACTTCTACACCTGAACCGTCTGCTGCAGGAGCTTGGTAACCGTTGTCCTCTACATCAAAACCAGCCGATGGTAATTCGTGACCTGTTGGCTCTGCCAATTTCACCTCTTCGCCATTTGCGTTGGTCAATGTATCTGTAACCGGGTTGAAATCTAGTTTACCAGAGATTGCGATGGCTGCAACCATTTCTGGTGAAGTA
>JAKMGS010000146.1:0-2982 GCA_022424815.1 Schleiferiaceae bacterium
GTATTGTTCCCGGTAAATAGTTCTATGGACATTTTCCACGAAGAGCAGTTTGGACCAGTTGTTCCTATTGTAGAATACGAAGATCTTGAAGAGGTAATGGATTCGATTTCACAATCGGATTATGGCCAGCAGTGCAGCCTTTTCAGCGAGAACGAAGCGACCATTGCTTATGCTGTGGACAACATGGTAAATCAGGTGTGTCGTGTGAATATTAATGCAGCGTGTCAGCGTGGACCGGATTATTTGCCGTTTACCGGCCGTAAGGATAGTGCGGTGGCCACTTTAAGTGTTCACGACGCATTACGTAGTTTCTCTATTCGCACAGTGGTTGCGTCAGGAGACGATCAAAAGAAACTAGTAGGAAGTGTCATTTCTAGTGGCGAAAGCAAATGGATGACTACGGATTATTTGTTGTAAGCGATGACCTAAATCGTGTAAAAACCCTCGGATACAGGCTCCGGGGGTTTTTTATTTCTATCAGGTTGTGATTTGGAATTTAGGCGGATTGCCTTCGCTGCGCTCAGGCGTGCCGCTGGGTCACCTAAGGTCAGTAAGAACGCCCCGGTCCTTTGCTTCCGCAAAGTCCTTGGTTTTTTTATTTATCCCAATAGTCGAGCAGGCTCGGCATTGTTCCAATTAAAAAACCCCAGCTCGCAATGCGAGCCGGGGCTTTTCTTCTTCTGAGGTTCCGAGCGGACTCGAACCGCTGTAGCTGGTTTTGCAGACCAGTGCCTAGCCACTCGGCCACGGAACCTTAGGGAGGCCAAAAATAGGAGAAAATATTTAACGGCCTCGAGTTTATTTTGTCTCTATCGTTCTGCTGTAAAAGTCAGCGCGACACGCTCTACATCACCATTGATAGGTGGGTTGAGCTTAGCGACGTTCACCCATGCTTTTTGAACCACGGGGTGTTCGTTCATGATGCGATCAATCATCCGCTGGCACACCACCTCTAGGAGCTTCGCACGAACGGCCATTTCTTCTTTGGCGATGGCGTTTAGCGCAACGTAATCGACAGTATCCATGAGCTCGTCAGAAGCCACGGAGGCGCTGAGGTTAGCCCAAACGCTGATGTTTACCTCGTAGTGGGAGCCTATTATGGCTTCCTCTTGCATACAACCATGGTTGGTGTAAATGCGGATGCCGTGAACGTCAATTTGGTGCAATGTGGTCATTATCCTAAAACTTCTACCGCTTTAGTAATGCGAGAAAGGACTTCTTGTTTACCGAGAACCTCACAAATCGTGAACATTGATGGACCCATGCCTTTGCCGGTTACAGCAAGGCGGAAGGATGGACCTACTTTTCCAAAGCCCAATTCTTTTTCTACCAAATAGCCTTTGAAAGAGGATTCAATGTGTTCGCTTGTAAATTCATCGAGAGCTTCAAAACGAGTAGCAATGTCTTGCATCATACTGGCGCTTTGCTCTTTCCACTTTTTGTTTCGTGTTTTCTCGTCGTATTCAGCTGGCGTTTCAAATAAGAATCGGCCCTCGGTGAGCAAATCTTGTGGGAAGGTTGCGCGCTCACTCATCATCGTTGCAATCTTGCCTAGGTGCGCTTCGTTGTATGAAAGGCCTTCTTTATCTAGTTCCTTTTTAAGCTCAGCGGCCAATTCATCTTCGCTCAATGCACGTAGGTACAGTTGGTTGAACCACTTGCCCTTTTCGAAGTCGAATTTTGCGCCAGATTTAGAAACTTTGCTCAGGTCAAAGGCGTCAATCAAACCTTGAAGGTCAAAGACTTCTTGCTCTGTGCCTGGGTTCCACCCTAACAAGGCAAGCATGTTGGAAAAAGAGCCTGGGAAGAAGCCAAATTCACGGTAACCGCTAGCGGTTTCGCCTGTATCAGGATTGTTCCAATCGATAGGGAATACAGGAAAGCCAAGGCGATCGCCGTCGCGCTTGCTTAATTTTCCTGGCCCGTCTGGTTTCAACAAAAGGGGAAGGTGAGCGAATATCGGTCGCTCCCAACCGAAAGCTTCATAAAGCATAACGTGGAGCGGCGCGGAAGGCAACCATTCTTCACCGCGGATTACGTGAGTGATGCCCATCAAATGATCGTCAACGATATTCGCCAAATGGTAGGTCGGCATACCGTCAGCTTTGAAAAGGACCTTATCGTCCATGTTGTTGGTGTTCACGCTCACCCAGCCGCGGATAGTGTCCTCGAAACGAACTTCGTGGTCGCGCGGGAGCTTGATGCGCACAACGTACGGCTCACCTGCTGCGATTTTCGCGTCAACCTCTTCTTTTGGAAGGGTCAATGAGTTCTTCATATTGCCGCGAGTGATGTAGTTGTACTGCCAGTTGGCTGCACCGGCATCTTTGGCTAATTGGCGCATGGCGTCGAGCTCGTCCGCTGTATCGAAGGCGATATAAGCTTTCTCGCCTGAGAGCAGTTGGTCGACGTACTGTCTGTACATTGACTTGCGTTCACTTTGACGGTAAGGGCCGTTGCCACGGTCTTCACCGCCGATGCCTTCGTCTGGGCTGATGCCACACCAAGCGAGGGACTCGATGATGTATTTTTCGGCGCCCGCTACGAAGCGTGTTTGGTCGGTATCTTCTATGCGCAATAGAAAATCGCCGCCGTGTTTTTTGGCGAACAAATAGTTGTACAAGGCGGTGCGCACCCCACCAATGTGTAGGGGTCCAGTTGGGGACGGTGCGAATCGGACACGAACTTTTGAGCTCATTATAGTATCGTTAGAATTGGCGCAAAGGTACAATCGTCCAAACCATTAGGAAACACTAACTTTGTTTAGATAAAAAACACATTTAATCATGTACCCAGAAGAACTCATTGCCCCTATGCGCGCCGAATTGGCGAACAATGGATATATTGAAACAAAGACTCCAGAAGAAGTGACAACAGCGATTAATTCGGACGGAACGACATTTGTAGTCGTAAATTCCGTGTGTGGTTGTGCTGCGGGTTCTGCTCGTCCGGCGGCTATGGCGGTTGCAAAATCGTCGGTAA
>JAKMGS010000146.1:2992-4138 GCA_022424815.1 Schleiferiaceae bacterium
TCGCATGATCACTGTTTTTGCTGGAAACGACGTGGATGCCGTGAACCAAGCGCGCCAACACATGCTTCCGTTCCCTCCATCTTCACCTTCTATGGCGTTGTTTAAAAACGGAGAACTCGTGCACATGGTTGAGCGCCACCACATTGAAGGCCGCACCGCGGAAATGATTGCCGGCAACCTATTGGGCGCCTTCGAAGAGCACTGTAAATAATTTACCCCCTCTCACAGATGGACCACAAAGACCTACACATTGAAACCCTAGCCATTCACGGCGGGCAGCACCCGGATCCAACCACCGGAGCAGTGATGCCCCCTATTTACCAGACCTCCACCTATGCCCAGGAATATCCAGGCAAGCACAAGGGGTTTGAGTACAGCCGCAGCCAAAATCCTACTCGCTATGCGTTAGAGCGCTCCATTGCGAGCCTTGAGGGCGGAGAGTACGGAGCGGCCTTTGGGTCGGGCCTGGCGGCTATCGACTGTATGCTCAAGTTTTTGAGCCCAGGCGACGAGGTAGTGGCGTGTAACGATTTGTACGGCGGAACGTACAGGTTGTTCACCAAGGTCTTTTCAGATTACGGAATCAAGTTCACCTTTGTGGACATGAGCGACGAGCATTGGTCCTCGCACATGAGTCCAAACACTAAGATGGTGTGGATGGAAACGCCGACGAACCCAATGTTGAACGTGCTCGACATCGCGCAGGCTTCTTCAGTGGCCAAAGCCCACGGCGCAATGCTGGTCGTGGACAACACGTTCGCTACACCGTATTTGCAGCGACCACTGGATTTGGGCGCAGATGTGGTGATGCACAGCGGAACCAAATACCTTGGCGGGCACAGCGATGTGGTCCTAGGATTGTTGGCGACAAAAGACGAAAAGATTGCGGAGAAGATGTACTTCATCCAAAACGCCTCGGGTGCTATTCTCGGACCTATGGACAGTTTCATCGCCTTGCGTGGGATTAAAACCCTCCACGTTCGTATGGACCGCCATTGTGAAAATGGTGAAGCGGTAGCCCGTTTCTTAGCAAGTCACCCCAAAGTAGGCAAGGTCTATTGGCCAGGTCTCGAGGGACATAACGGACATGAAGTGGCCAAGCGTCAAATGAAGAAGTTTGGCGGAATGGTTAGCTTTACTGTAAAA
>JAKMGS010000054.1 GCA_022424815.1 Schleiferiaceae bacterium
TTGCAATCCAAAGAAGATTTAGGGGCCCAATTAGTTCAAGATTTCATCCATTGGTTTAACTTATCAGAATGAAAATAAGAATCTTACTCTTTCTGTTACTTTTGGGTAATATACTATCAGCCCAAGAACTTAGGGCCACCGTAAAGGTCCTGAGCCCCGAAGTACAGGCTACTAACAAAGATATTTTTCAAGCCTTAGAAACTAGTCTAGACAATTTCCTCAATGGGAATTCATGGACGGATTACAAATATGCCGACGAGGAGCGTATCGAATGTAGTTTCATCCTCACTGTAAAGAGTTTGAACGGAAATAAGTTTGATGCCACGCTTCAGGTTCAATACTCTAGACCTATCTATGGTTCTAAATACAGTAGCCCGGTACTAAATATCCTAGACAAGGATGTAGTTTTTAGCTATCGAGAAAATGAACCCATTGATTTTCAACAGAACTCATACACCACTAATCTTAGCTCGATTTTAGCCTTCTACGCCTATACCATTATAGGGGCCGACAGAACGACATTTAAAGCCAATGGCGGCGATGCAGAGTTCGCCATCGCACAAAGTATTGTTACCACAGCGCAAAGCGGTGGTGGTGCGAGCGGATGGAAAAGCTTCGACGGTACCAAGAATAGATTTTGGATTGCGGATCAACTCAATAGTCCTGTATTTGAACCCGTTAAAGAATGTTGGTACCTGTATCACCGTCAAGGCCTAGATCTAATGTACAAGGTAGAAAACCACGAACAGGCACTGTCTACCATGAGCACTGCATTACAAAAGCTTCAAGAACCCAATCAAAAACGTCCAAATAGTTGGCTATTGAACATCTTCTTCGATGCCAAACATGGGGAAATAGTCAACGTGTTTAGCACCGCTTCGTCATTGGGTATAGACACAAAGAATCTCCAATCCACCCTGGAGAATATCGATCAAACCCATTCTAGTGAATACGCCAATCTAGGGGCTAAGAAATGATTACACGTCTAAGAATATCAAACTTCATTCTTATAGATACCCTAAACATCAATGTAGGGGAAGGAATGACCGTGTTGACTGGAGAAACAGGTGCGGGTAAGAGTATCTTACTAGGAGCTCTAGGTGCTGCACTTGGAAACAGAATGCCGTCTAAAGGATTGTTAAAGGATCCAAGTAAAAAGGCCATTATAGAAGTGAGTTTCCAAGTTTCTGCAAGCATGCGAGGCGCTTTTGAATCAAAGGACTTTGATTTTGAACTCACTACGGTTTTTCGTCGAGAGCTTTTGCCCACCGGTAAATCGCGTGGTTTTATCAATGATACTCCTGCAAAAAGCGCTGATCTTAACTTTTTCGCTTCGCTACTGGTCGATATCAATAGCCAGAGCGATAGTGGCCTCTTACAGAATGTTCAAGAACAATTAGATCTCATCGATAGCTTCGAATCTGTTGAAGTTGAGAAGGCCGCGTATGCTGCTGCATATAAGGAATGGAGAGGGTGTATAAAGGAATTGGACCAGCTTCAATCCTCAAATGAAGAGAACGATTTAGACTACCTTGAATTTCTCTACCATGAGCTCGACAAGGCTAACGTCAAAAAAGGGGAGGTCAGCACCATTGAAAATACACTGGCTAGAGTAAAAGATCAACATAAATACGCAGAGCGGATTGAAGAATTAAATCAGCTCTATTCCAAGGATGGCGGGGTAATGGACCAATTATTTACCCTAGAATCTAAATTGCAACGCTTGGCCAGTGATCAATCTGAATTTGAAGGTGAACTCATTGAAATACAATCTGTAATCTCAGTGTTGCAGCAATTAGAAAAGTCTACTGCCCAAAGAGCTCATGAACTGAATCAAGAGGTAGATGTAGATGCCCTTCAGGAGCGACTTTCAAAGATTAATGCCCTAATTCGCAAACATAAACTGCTCGATGCCGATGATCTTGTGGATAAATTCGATGAGATTGCCGGACGTATTCATGCCATTCATCACAAGAGCAATCGTATCAAGGAACTCACCTCTTTGATTAGCGATTGGTCTCTTAAGGTTCAAGAGTTAGGGGAGTCCCTGCAAGTTCTGCGCATAAAGGCATCCACACAAATCCAGCAAGCCCTGCATGAGTCTTTGGCTAGCGTGGATCTTCCGAAAGCCAAATTAGAATTGGTGTGGGAAGAAACTTCACCTACTATGTTTGGTACGTTTAAACCTGTTTTTAAGTTTTCCGCGAATCCTGGAACGCCCATGGAAGTATTTTCCAAAGTGGCTTCGGGTGGTGAAATGAGCCGGGTCAAACTGGCATTAAAAAGCGTGCTTAGCCAACACATGAGTCTGAGCTGCCAAATCTTTGATGAGATAGACACTGGAGTGAGCGGCTCTACTGCCGAACGCGTAGGCGCAGCGATGAAAGCACTGTCGAAGCGTCAGCAGGTCCTTACTATTACGCACTTGCCGCAAGTTGCAGCCTACGGCGACCAGCACTGGAAAGTGGAAAAAATCCAATCTGATACAACAACCAATACTTCTGTTGCCTCCCTAAACGACTCAGAAAGAGTACAAGAGGTTGCCCGCATGTTAAGTGGGGCGTTAATAACAAATGCTGCTCTCAAGCAAGCAGAGGTGTTGTTGTACCACGATTAAGACTATTTTAGCGGTTCAAATCAACACGAATAACTATGTCAAATGGACTATTGAGTGGTAAATGCGGTATCGTATTTGGTGCTCTTAATTCAGATTCTATCGCCTGGAAAGCTGCAGAGGCAATTCACGCACAAGGCGGTAAGGTAGTATTGACCAATGCACCTATTGCCATGAGAATGGGTGAGCTCAACGGATTGGCAGAGGCCATCGATGCTCCGATCATTCCCGCAGATGCCACAAGCATGGAAGACCTAGAAAAACTCATTCAGGGCGCCATGGACCACTTCGGAGGTAAAATAGATTTCATTTTACACTCGATTGGTATGAGTGTAAACGTCCGTAAAGGCAAGCATTATACAGACTTGAATTACGACTGGTTGCAAAAGGGATGGGACGTTAGTGCCGTCAGCTTCCATAAAGTAATGCAAACTGCCTGGAACCTCGATGCAATGAACGAGTGGGGTTCTATCCTAGGTCTCACATACATGGCAGCGCAACGTACGTTCCCAGATTACAACGATATGGCTGATAATAAGTCGTACCTAGAAAGTATTGCGCGCAGCTTTGGTTACCACTGGGGTGTTAAGAAAAATGTTCGTGTGAATACCATTTCTCAAAGCCCTACACCAACCACGGCAGGTAGCGGTGTTAAAGGTTTTGGTGGATTTATCGCCTACGCTGAGAAAATGTCTCCCTTAGGCAATGCTACTGCTGAGGATTGTGCAAACTACTGTGTGGCCATGTTCTCTGACTTGACCAAACGCGTTACCATGCAAAACCTATACAACGATGGAGGGTTCAGCAACATGGGAGTTAGTGATCTAGTGATGGCTCAATTCATGGAAGGAGAAGAGTAAAATCCAACCTCATAATTAAGTAAAAAGCCACCCTTTATGGGGTGGCTTTTTTGTAGATATCAAATCCTGCCTTTGGATATTCTGTCAGGAGTTCAAACCCTTCGGGAGCAACTTCCCCTCGGACATTTAAGTAAAGATCTTGGGGCGCTTCGCAGAGTTGAATCTTTTCATAACGTGCTGCAATGGCCGCCCACTTCCATTGAGACGGTAAATGTGCCACCTGAATAGAAGACTTAGGGTAATCTGCTGAAAAGGATTTCATTGCCTTAATTACGTGCTTATCACGCGAAGGACTCTTAGAGAAATAGATGCTTAGACCTATTGCGACAACCCAAATACTGAGATTTGCGTAAGTTAATCTAATGACCCATTTTTTACGTTGAATACTCCAAGGCCAAGGATTTTGCTCCATTAGGATAGCAAATCCCAGCATCCAATATGCCATGGCAGGCATGAAATAGTAATGATGCTGACGATCCATAAAAAGAAAGGGTACAGTAGCACTTAAGGCGATAATAAAAAAGAATGTCGATTCACGCCTCATCTTGTATCTGGCCTTTCGTCTAAAAATTAACACCAGTAATACCGCAACGGGAATTAAGAATTGCCTACTTATAACTATCAAGCTATCACTCACTGATCCAGCTTGCTCGCGAAGGCCACTTAATGTTGGCATTAACTGCCTATTTATATATCCTTCGAAAAACTTGTTGAAATCGGGAATGTATAAATACGAATAGCTGAATAACAGGCTAAACACAGTCATCCAAGCCAATCCGCTCCATAAACTAGCTTTTCGATGTTCAGGAAATAATACTGCAAAAATGGGCAGTACAATGATGACAAACCCTCCAACTGGCCCTTTAACTCCCAATGCGATGTAGAAAAGAACTCCAGCTAGTGCACTCCAAAAATAATTTCGTTTGATAGTACCTTCGATCAATAACCACACAACGGCGAGGGTAGCTGTATTGAGCGGCGCCTCAAGCATATTATTTTGGTGTACCCAAATAACTCCTGGAGTCAACGTCCATAATAACTGTGGGATCCATGCTCGATGACCTGCAGGCATAAACAAAGACCACAATCTTCGCATCATTAATATGCTCAGTCCGTAGAGCGTGTAAGGATAAATTCGGTCCACCCATGCCTGATCTCCAAACAGACGATAGAATATGCTATGTATGCCGAATGAGAAAGGAGGGTGCTCGTAGAATTCTGAATGGATGTAACCAGTATAATGTGGTGCCCAGAAGGTTCCTAAGCCTTCTTCCAAGTTCCGCGCGATGGTCGCATAAGTCAACCCATCAAAAAACATACCTTTCGTAAAGAGTAGTGGAAGTAACAAAACGGCAGCCACTGCCCAGGAGAACTGGTTAAATCTATGATTAATGATGTGACTCATTAGAATTCGCTTTTCAGGTGGAAGGTAATCTTATCAAACTTCTCTTGCGCCATCTGCAATGAAAATTGAGAATCCGCCAAGAATACAAGACGACCGAACTTGTCCTCGGCTAAATATCGTTGTTTTAGGGTGCTGAATTCGGCCAATTGGGCATCATCACTACTTTCTATCCAACACGCTTTGTATGCTGGAAAGGCCTCGTAGCTACATTTTGCATTGTACTCGTGCTCCAATCTGTATTGAATAACCTCATATTGTAGGGCGCCCACAGTTCCAATGATTTTACGATTGTTCTGCTTCAGAGTAAACAATTGAGCTACACCTTCATCCATTAATTGATCAATACCCTTGGCCAATTGTTTTGCCTTAAGCGGATCGTCATTATTAATAAAACGGAAATGCTCAGGTGAGAATGACGGAATCCCCGTAAAGTGAAGATCTTCTTTCGCCGTTACCGTATCACCAATTCTGAAGGTGCCGTTATCCGGGATACCAATAATATCACCTGGATATGCTTCATCTATAGTGCTCTTCTTTTCTGCCATGAAGGCCGTAGGAGCACTTACTCTGAATGTTTTGCCCGTTCTAGTATGTGTGTATTGCTTGTTGCGCTCAAATTTGCCACTCACCACTTTCAAGAATGCTATTCTATTTCGATGGTTTGGGTCAATGTTGGCGTGAATCTTAAAGACAAATCCGCTGAATTCATCCTCTTCAGGACGCACGAGGCGCTCTTCGGCGACCTTTGGTTGCGGAAAAGGAGCGATTTCTTGAAAGCAATCCAACAATTCTCTCACACCGAAGTTGTTTAGGGCCGAACCAAAGAATACGGGGCACAATTCACTTTTCGAATAAGATTCCTTATCAAATTCTGGATATACCGCTTCTAAGAGTTCCACATCATTACGCAACTCGTCCGCGGCCTCAGTGCCCACCATCTCGTCCAATGTTGGGTCTGTGAGGTCACTGATCGCTACTCCTTCTGTGATCTTTTGTTTGTTCTCTCCGCTGTACAAATTAAGGTTAGATTCCCACTTATTATATACACCGCGGAAACGTTGTCCCATTCCGATCGGCCATGACATAGGGCAGAGGGTGAGTCCTAGCTTTTGCTCAACTTCGTCAATGAGGTCAAAGCCATCTTTTCCTTCTCGGTCCAATTTATTGATGAAAACAATAATAGGAGTATCCCGCATTCGACACACTTGGACCAATTTTTCCGTTTGCGCCTCAACACCCTTCGCAACATCGATGACGACAATAACACTATCACAAGCCGTCAATGTTCTGTAGGTATCTTCCGCGAAATCTTGGTGGCCGGGTGTATCGAGAATATTGATCTTCTTATCCTTGTAGTAGAAACCCATTACAGAGGTGGCCACAGATATACCTCTTTGTTTTTCTATCTCCATAAAATCTGAGGTAGCTGCTTTCTTGACCTTGTTGCTTTTTACAGCTCCCGCCTCTTGAATTGCACCACCAAAAAGCAGCAATTTCTCTGTCAACGTAGTCTTTCCGGCATCTGGGTGGGAAATGATACCGAAGGTTCTGCGCTTTTGAATTTCAGATTTTATGGACATCTATTAAGAATTAGAGTGCAAATATATCAAAGGGAAACCGCCTCTTCAGCGGAAATTTAGTATTCGCGCAATCTATTCTTAAACCTTTACCGATTTTAAGTGTTTACCCAACGTGGAAAGTAGGTACTCGATTAAAGACTTAGAGCAACTAAGTGGGATTAAAGCCCATACGTTGCGTGCGTGGGAACAGCGTCATAAGCTGATAATTCCTAAACGTACGAGTACCAATATTCGTTTCTATGGCGATGATGATCTTCGCATTGTGTTAAATACGTCGGTATTATTAGAATCCGGACATAAAATTGGCCAGATAGCTAAACTCTCACCAGAGGAAATTAGCGATAAGGCCTTAGAGGCTAGTCCTTATACAGGGTTGTACACCTATGAGCTGAATGAATTGAAAATGTCAACCTTGAACTTTGACCTTCCACGTTTCGAGGCGGTCATGGCTCATTGCATCGAGAAGTTCGGAGTTCACAAGACCTTTCAAAATATTATCGGCGACTATATTCAAGAACTAGGGAAATTTTGGTTAGCTGGAAATGTTAGTATTTCCCAAGAACATTTCATGTCTTCGCTGATTCGTCAGAAACTATTTTCTGCTATTGATAGCCTGGAAAGTCCAGCCGTTCCGAAACATGGAACCTACGCCTTATTCCTTCCTACTAACGAACTTCATGAACTTGGCCTTTTATATCTAACGTATGTGCTCAAAGAAAGAGGAGAGCATGTTTTCTATTTGGGACAAAGTTTACCGAAGGAATATCTACAAGATCTTCTAAATCATCAACCGGTAACACATCTAATTAGTGCTTTCACTACCCACCCTGATGTGGAACAAATGGAGGATTACCTCACTGAATTAGACGATATGGTGGAACTAAATTCTGTAAAAGTCCACTTAACAGGGTATCAATTCCAACAGTTTCACACAGAGCTGAATTGGAAAAATATTCAGATTCACCAGTCTTTAAAGGACTTAAGCGCCGCTGTGTAAGTTTTTCACGGTTTGTTTAATAAATTTTTCAAAAAGTTAGACAAATTGTTCAAACACTTTGTTTAACTTTATACTCGAATTGTTAAACAAACTATTATGTCTACCGCAGAATTTGGTCAATTAATTGATAGGGAATATGAGTTTCTCAATCAACTGGCAATGAAGTTGACAAAGCAAAAAGACGATGCAGAAGATCTAATTCAAGATACTTATTATAAGGCATTGAAGAATAAGGACAAGTTTGCAACTGGTACAAATCTTAAGGGTTGGTTGTATACAATCATGAAGAATACCTTCATCAACAACTACCGGCGTAAGCGTAACCAAAACACGTTTGTTGACGAAACAGATTCACAATACTTCCTTAACTCCAAAGAAGCCAGCAAGGGTACGCACACGGAAGCTAATGTTGATAATGAATATATAATGAACCAAATAGATAGTATAGAAAAACACTACACAGAGGCGTTTTTCATGCACTATGAAGGATACAAGTACGAAGAAATTGCTGAGCACTTCAACATTCCTCTAGGAACCGTAAAGTCAAGAATTTTCCTCGCCCGCCAAAAAATGATGGAAAAACTTGGTGATCTTCGCTACTAATATCTAACCTAAACGCCAACATGAAATCAGTCATTGTAATAGGCTCCGGATTCGCGGGCCTAAGTTCCGCTACATTCTTAGCAAAGGCAGGGTACGACGTAACCGTACTAGAAAAAAACGATAGCCTCGGGGGTAGAGCGCGCGTTTGGGAAACCCAAGGCTTCAAATTTGATATGGGACCTAGCTGGTACTGGATGCCAGATGTTTTCGAGCGCTACTTTAAGAGTTTTGGATACGACATCTCAGACTTGTACGAGCTTGTTCGGCTAAATCCTTCATATCGTGTGGTTTTTGGCCCTAAAGATCACGAAGATCAGAGTGCAAGTATGGCGGAGCTTGAAGCTATGTTTGAGCGCCTCGACCCAGGTTCTAGCGAGCGGTTGAAAAAATTCCTTGCAGAGGCTGCTTATAAGTATGAGGTAGGAATCAAGGATTTGGTCCACAAGCCATCTCGCTCTCTTCTTGAGTTTGTTGATTTTAGAATTCTTAAAGGTTTGTTCCAATTGGACCTTCTAAAAGACATGCGAAAACATGTTGCAGAGGTCAGTACACATCCTAAGCTTAAGGCAATCATGGAGTTTCCAGTGCTCTTCCTAGGAGCACTGCCTCAGAATACACCAGCCTTATATAGCCTAATGAATTATGCAGATATGTCACTGGGCACTTGGTATCCACGAGGCGGTATGCATAAGATTATCGAAGCCATGGTGAAGGTGGCGAAAGAGCAAGGAGTGAAGTTCAGAACCAAGGCGGAAGTCAAAGGTTTCAAATATTCCGGAAATAAGATTGTCGGCGTACTCACGAAAACTGGTGGTTTTAGCGCAGATATCGTTGTGGCGGGTGCAGATTACCACCACATCGACCAAGAGGTTTCCGATGAAGGACGTAGAGAATACTCCAAAAACTATTGGAACAAGCGTAAAATGGCACCATCGTCATTGTTGTATTACCTCGGTATCAAAGGGGAAGTACCGAACGTCTTACACCACAATCTGTTCTTTGATCACGAGTTGGATCAACATGCTTCAGAACTCTATACCCATCCGCAGTGGCCTACAAAACCGCTATTCTACGCTAGTGCACCTACTAAAACAGATCGGAGCATAGCACCCGAAGGTTGTGAGAATATGTTTCTATTAATGCCTACGGCTCCAGGATTGGCGGGTGATTCAGAAGAAGTTCGAGAGAAGTACTATGACATAATGATGGACCGTCTTGAACAATTTACCGGTTCTAGCATTAGAGATAGAGTAGTGGTGAAAAGAAGCTTTGCATATTCAGATTTCAAATCCGAATACAATAGTTTTAAGGGAAATGCCTACGGTTTAGCCAATACGTTAGACCAAACGGCTATTCTAAAACCGCGATTGAAGAGTAAAAAGATTAACAATCTTTATTTCTCAGGCCAGCTAACCACTCCAGGTCCTGGCGTGCCTCCGACTTTAATAAGTGGCGAGGTAGTAAGTAAAGAGATTGCAAAAGACTTTAAATTGAAGTAATGAAGGCCTTATTTGATAGCATTAGCATTCGTTCTAGTAGGATGGTTACCAAATCCTACAGTACTTCATTTTCTCTAGGAATTCTTGGCTTGAACCGGAAATATCATGATCCAATCTATGCCATTTATGGATTTGTACGCTTTGCAGACGAGATTGTAGATTCATTTGAAGGCTATCCTCAGAAAGAGTTACTAGAGCGTTTCTGGAAAGATACATACCAAGCGCTTGAGGACAAGATTAGCCTCAACCCAATTCTCAACAGCTTCCAGCAAGTTGTACATGCTTACGAAATTGACCCTGATTTAATAGAGACATTCTTGAAGTCTATGGAAATGGATTTATACAAGAATGAGTACGATGAGGCAGGGTACAAGGCATATATCTTAGGCAGTGCAGAGGTCGTGGGTTTAATGTGCCTCAAGGTCTTTGTGGATGGCAATCAAGAGCGCTATTTAGCCCTTAAAGAGCCCGCCATGCAATTAGGCTCGGCGTTCCAAAAAATCAATTTCCTGAGAGATCTGAATGCAGATTATCAAAGTTTAGGTAGAACCTACTTCCCAGGGGTCGATTTAGATAATTTCAATGAAGAGGTCAAAGCTAGTATAGAAGCTGATATTGATATCGATTTCAAGGCTGGTTATGAGGGGATCAAGAAACTGCCGAAGGGCGCGAGATTTGGGGTGTATATTGCATACGTCTACTACTACAGCCTCTTCAAGAAGATCAGAAAAACGCATTGCGATTTCATTCTCAACGAGCGCGTACGTATTAGTAACAAAAGAAAGTATGGGTTATTCTTGAGTAGCTACTTAAGACACACCATTAACTGGATATAATTTTTAAAAATGCTTGAACAAGTTATCCTGGTCGATGAGCACGACAATGCTCTAGGACTGATGGAGAAAATGGAAGCGCACCGAAAGGCGAAACTACACCGTGCATTCTCTGTTTTCGCCATGAACGATCAAAACGAAATTTTGCTTCAGTGCCGAGCGCTCCACAAATACCATAGTGGAGGGTTATGGACAAACACCTGCTGTTCACATCCAAGGGATGGGGAAACCGTTGAAGAAGCCGCCACCCGTAGATTAATGGAGGAGATGGGATTCACTTGTGAGGTGAAGCGCATTTTTAGCTTTATCTACAAAGCAGAATTGGACAACGAGCTCACAGAACATGAATTAGATCATGTCCTTATAGCTCGCTACAATGACCATCCTAATATTAACCCTGATGAAGTCGATAGTTTTGACTGGAAATCTGTGGATTGGGTAGCAGAGGACATCAAAGCGCATCCCGAGAAGTACACAGAATGGTTCAAAATCATTTACGACAGATTCTTAACGTACTGGCACAATGAGGATCACGGTCTCTAGAAAAGCGCACTTCAACGCCGCACACCGTCTGCACAATCCAGAATTATCCCTCGATGAAAACCAAGAGACTTTTGGCAAGTGCAACAACGAATATTACCACGGGCATAATTACGATCTCATTGTGCATGTAACAGGGGAGGTCGATCCCAAGACCGGCTACCTCATTGATATGAAGGTCTTGCGCGACCACATCAAGAATGAAGTGGAAGATTATTTAGATCACAAAAATCTAAACATTCAGGTGCCTGAATTTTCAACACTCAATCCTACCGCGGAGCACATCGCATATGTGATTTGGAATCGCTTGACTGCCGTCTTGCCAAAGGAATTAGAACTTAAAGTTACGCTCTACGAGACTCCACGAAACTATGTGGAATACAGTGGATTATAAAAGATATAATTATGACTACACATGACCCGAAATTCACTGCAGAAGAGTTGGAGCAATTGGTAGAAGCGCATTTGGGCACCTCTGTTGACACCCCATTGCGTGAGGATGCTTTTACCCT
>JAKMGS010000003.1 GCA_022424815.1 Schleiferiaceae bacterium
TACCCGTAAGGAAATTGGCCCCAAGAGTATATTCAACGCCGCCATTAGAGTTCAAGATCTCTACTTCAGCACCGTTCCATCCGTCGCCCCAAGTATCCGTCAACTCGATGTCGAACGTACACATTTGCGATAGAGAACACGCCAATGTTTTGAACGATACAGGACCATATCCTGGGGAGATGGTACTGTCCGAACACATTTGAACGACATACACATCGTACGTCGTATTTGAGGTCAAACCGGTCAACCAAGCAGGTGAACCTGTAACTTGGACTTGGGTACCTGTTCCTTGCGTAAATCCAGGAGGGCCGTATTCCAACCAAGTCGCAATTCCACTCGCGCTGTAGGTGATTTGAGCCGAGTCCATGCCCACTGTGCTCACACCGATGGCCGATGGTGGCAAACATGGAGGCGCGTCCTTGATCAAGATATCTTCAATATATACCGCACTATAGGTACTAGTATCTGAAGAAACAATCGCGATGTGGTCGTCTGACATGTTGTATCCGGTGCTCGAGTCGAAGTACACGGTGAATTTGGTCCAAGTACCTCCATTTGGTACTGAAAGTGTATCGATAATGTCCAAGCTCGTTAAGCTCGATGGCGAGCTCACGGTACCCACATACACGTCGTTTCCTACAGAAAAGCCCGTGTTCGCGAGCCAGATGTCCATTTGCTTCGTACCGCTGTCCAAACCGATCACGGCTGGGCTCACGAGCGCTTCGTAGGCTGCATCGTAGGAGTTGTAGAGGTAGTAGTAGTTTGAGTTGCTCAATGGAGTGATGCTCCATGTAGCATTATTGATATATCCGTATCCTGCTGCGCCCGATTCCTCTACGTAGTACCAACAAGATGGTGCGTTTGGATTGCTAAATGAGCCTGTAGAGTCATTATCGAAGCCCTCGTAAATAGGCGTGCTCAATGCAGCACACAATGTCTTTACTGAATAAGGTCCGACCGTTGTGCTGTATCCGTTCCCGGCACCGCTACAATCTGTTTCTAGATAGAATTCGTACCAAGTATTCGGGCTCAAACCGGTGATGGTTGCCGTGGTATCGTACACGGTAATGGTGGTTGGAACTGCCGAAGAACCCATCACGTTATAGTCCACATTGAAGACCGTGTCATTACTTGTCCAAGTAATAGTCGCTGTAGTATCCGTCGCTGTTAAGCTGGCCAATACTGGCGCCGGACATGCTGGCGGCGTGGTAACTGTCACCGTGTAATCGTGTGTTTCACCATAGATAAAACTACTACAGCTTTCAGATGCACCGATTGTGGCAGAATAGTTTGAACGCACACGCAAACGGTAAGAACCCAAACTCACTGTCGATGGGATGGTAATCGATCCTACCGTCGAGCTCCACGCGTTGGTAGGGCTTGACCATAAGTGTTCCCCACTGTCAGAGAAATCACCGTCATCGTTGAAATCCACCCACACCGCGAAGTACTGGGTCGACCAGTTCGAGGTGAATGATACCGAAGTAGGTACGGTCTGTTGGATAAATATGGTATCCGAAGTCTGTACGTTATAGTACGAAGACGAGGTACAGCCCGTAGCTGTATCTGAGAAGTTCCCGATGTATACGTCATCGATATCATCTCCGTACGTACACCCTGTGGAATACGAAGGCGTACAGTAGGTCTGTGCTTGAACAGCAAAGCTCATAACGCCTAAGGCAATGGTTAGTAGTAGTTTTTTCACGGCGTGAAATTTTTGAATAATATGGAAAGGTAAGAATAATTGGTCCTATGATACATTGCAATGTTGCCCAAAGAGTGAGCGTAGAGAAATTATTGAGGAAAGGAGGGGCCAATTGAGCGAAAAACCACTTTTAATCGCGATTTTTGAAACCATGCGACATCAACTATCCTTCTTCACCGCACTCTTGCTCGTAGGTTGCGCAGTCCAGAGCCAGCCCCAGGGAGGACCGCGTGATGAAAACCCACCTACTATCGTCGCTCAAAGTCCAGCCATGGGTACCTTGAATTGGTCCGGAAACACCGCCGAAGTCTCTTTTGACGAGTATATTCAGGCGAAAAACCTACGTACTGCAATCACCACAACCCCAGCACTGGAAGGTATTGAAGCCAAAATCAAAGGCAAAAGTCTAAGCATTGAATGGGATACTCAAGAGTTATTACCAAATACCACCTATCGTATAGCACTTGGAGATGCCGTTGGCGATTTAAATGAAAACAACTTATACCAAAACCTAGAATTAGTCTGGAGTACCGGTAGCTATATAGATAGCCTTTCACTCCATGGGAGTACTATACCCGAAAAAAAAGCACCGTTCGACAAACTGAAAATATGGCTTGTTCCCTCAGGAGTGGACACCGTAACCACCGCAATCTTTAGCACGGTCCCCGGTAAAAGTGGAGAATTCAAGTTCTCTTACTTACCACATGGAACCTTTGACGTTTTAGTCTTTGAAGATTTAAATTTTAATAATCGCTGGGAACCCGAATCAGAACCGTTTGGAATAAGCAAAAATCACAACACAGAACTGGATTCATTACCCGTAAACGTTCCCTTCTACAACGGTTTTTTTGAACTTCCTGAAGATCCTTCAACATCATTAATGGACTCCATAGCCGTAATACTAGATACTGCAAAAGCTGAAAATACGGGTCATTTAACATTATTGATTCCACCAGTGGATCAAACAACATTTGGCTGGCTTATCCATGAGAGCGGGTTTCAAAAGAAGTTCATCTTCACCACATATCGTCAAAACGATACCTCGTACCTAGATCTGGGAAACCAATTGCCCGGTAATTATGTTTTTCGTGGCTTCATAGATTCAAACTCGGATTCAACCTGGACCCCGGCATCCTGGTATGAAGGTCGTGAGAGTGAGTTTATTTTAACAGATCAGAACTTCGAACTCAAAGCGAACTGGGACCTTGAGCAAACCTTGATTTTAAAATAATTGCCACTGCACCTACCTAAACAACGAGGTCAACAAGCAGCCGGTCTTTTAATCATTCAGCAAGCTCGCAATATCCTTGATCAATAGGTCCATTTGGGCATCGTTCGTGCCGTCGTAGAACCCGCGAATGCGCTTTTTCTTGTCGACTAATACAACGTTTTCTGTGTGAATGAAATCGTGTTCGTCAAAGCTTGTACCCGGTTCCATCACTGCGAAATATTGACGGCGCGCCATGCGGTAGAGCTCCTCTTTTTCACCGGTCAACAAATGCCACTTGCCCTGAATGGCACCCATGCGTTGGCCGTATTCGTACATCACCTCCACCGTATCAATCTCGGGCATCACAGTATGACTGACCAAATTCACTCTAGGCTCATCTCTGTAGGCGTCTTGAATGCGCTGGAAGTTCTGTCCCATTGCAATACAAATAGTCGGACAGGTCGTGAAGAAAAAGTCCGCCACATATACTTTATCGCGCAACAAGGAAGAATCCACCTCATTGCCCCACTGGTCCAGTAGATGAAAGTTTCCAATGCGGTGACCGCGACCCACACGCTCCAAATCGTCGTCTACAACGGCAGGATTCAAATCCACTGGATTATAGATCGGCAAGACTCGCTTGGGCTTGAGCTTTTGAAAGGACGCATAGGTTCCTACTACAAACACACTCAATAGCGCAATGATTTTAATCCATTCTGAAGTTTTGAGGCGTATCTTTATCATGATTTCAAAAGTACAACGAGTGATGAAGCTACGCCCCACCTTTTATCATGCATTTTTCATTATTGTCTTCGCAGCACTTATAGCCTCTTGTGGAGGCAGTGAGGAGCCCATACAATTGACTATACCAGAATCAACACCTGTGGCTAAAAAGGGTTCGGATATTCCTGAAGAGGTCAAAAAGCTATTGACCATGCATACCTGTTTAGGTTGTCATAAAATGGATAAAAAACTCATTGGACCCACATTTAAAGACATCGCTGCACGAGGTTATACTGCGGAAGAAATGGTTCAATTAATGCAGGTGCCACAACCCGAAAATTGGCCAGATTATCCACCTATGGCCTCCATGTCCTTTGTGGCAAAAGGAGATTTGTTGGCCATCGCCGAGTGGATCACTGAAATTCCTGTGGAATAATTGGACATTAAAAACCTTCTTTCCGTTCACCAGCTCAGTAAATCCTATGGGATTAAAACGCTGTTTACCGACCTGACTTTCGGGATTTCGGAAGGGGAGAAAATTGCCATTGTCGCCAAGAACGGCTCCGGAAAAAGTACGCTGATGCGCACCTTGATGGACCCTGCCATCGCAGATTCCGGCACCATCAGTTACCGCAAAGGCATCAAGCTGCGCTACCTCGAACAACATCCGGAATTTGCCCCAGGTCAAACCGTCCGAGATGTGCTCTACCAAAGTGAACACCCCGGTCTTGAAGCGCTACGACAGTACGAAAGTATTGTCGCCGAAGGCGGAGATGCCCATGCCATGCAACTGGCCTTAGATAAGGTCGAGGCAACAGGTGGCTGGGCCATTGAAGGACGCATTCAAGAGATGCACGGCAAGATGAACCTCCCAGCCATGGACCGCATCATCGACAAGTTCTCCGGCGGTGAAATCAAGAGATTGGCCATGGCGCAACTCTTCATCGAAGAGCCCGACCTTATTTTGATGGACGAGCCCACCAACCACTTGGACCTAGACATCATCGAATGGCTGGAAGAATACCTGATCGGCTACAAGGGCGCGCTATTAATGATCACGCACGACCGCTATTTTCTCGAACGGGTGTGTGGGACCATATACGAATTGGACCATCATACCTTCTTCAAATACGACGGGAACTACAGCTATTTCCTAGAACAAAAGGAATTGCGTGAAGCGAATGAAGCGGCCAATTTGCACAAGGCGAAGCAACTCTTCAAAAAAGAACTTGACTGGATGCGCCGAACGCCAAGTGCCCGCACAGGAAAGGCCAAGGACCGCATTGACCGCTTCGGCGAAGTCAAAAAAATCGCCAAGCAACGCGTGGACGACCGCGAAGTCAGCCTGGCCATCAACAGCCAGCGTCTCGGAGGTAAAATCCTCGAGTTGCACAAAGTAGGCAAGAGCTTTCCAGATAAGCTCCTCATTGAATCCTTCGACTACACCTTCAAAAAAGGCGAGCGCGTCGGAATCGTAGGCCCCAACGGTAGCGGAAAGTCTACCCTCCTGAAAATGATCCTGGGCGAAGAAAGCCCCTCCAAGGGAAAAATCATCACCGGTGATACCGTCATCTTTGGCCACTACAGCCAAGGCGGCATTGCCGACAAAGACCACCTGAAAGTCATCGAAGTCGTCCAAGAAATAGGCGAGTACATCACCTTGAATAAGGGTCAAAAGCTCACCGCTTCCCAATTATGTGAACGCTTCCTCTTCGACGGCAACCAGCAGTACAGCTACACCTCCACGCTAAGCGGCGGGGAAAAGCGTCGACTCTACCTGCTCACCATCTTGATGAAGAATCCGAACTTCCTCATTCTCGATGAGCCCACCAATGACCTAGACATCCTCACTCTTCAAGCCCTCGAGGAATTTCTCGATGACTTCCCCGGGTGTTTGCTCGTGGTCAGCCACGACCGCTATTTCCTAGACAAGCTCTGTGACCACCTCTTCGTCTTTGAAGGGGGCGGCCGCATCAAGGACTTCAATGGGCATTATTACGAGTGGCGCGAGGAGCAAAAACGCATCGACGCGATCAAAACGGCCGCCCCTAAACCCGTGGTGGAAGAAGCACCGAAGAAGGAGAAGCCTAAGACCAAAATGGGGTACATGGAAAAGCGCGAGTGGGACGCGCTGCCTGGAGAAATTGAAGCTTTAGAAGCACGTCGAGATACCTTGAACGCAGTCTTTGAAAGCACAGAGCAGGACCCGGAAGAGGTCGCCAAAGCTGCCGCTGAGATTCAGGAGGTGCTCGATACGTTGGACGAAAAAGAAATGCGCTGGCTGGAATTGTCAGAATTAGACTACGAATAACTAAATTTAAAACCTAAGACCATCACAGTGAGCAATCCGCAACCCATTCTCAAGCTTCGTGGCATCACCCGAGATTTTAAATTAGGATCCCAGACCGTCCATGTCCTCAAAGGCATCGATTTGGACATCTTCAAAAACTCCTACGTAGCCTTGATGGGACCTTCCGGGTCGGGAAAATCTACCTTGATGAACTTATTGGGCTGCTTAGACACCCCCACGGCAGGTTCTTATGAACTCAACGGCAACGATGTGAGTGTGATGGGCGACAACGAATTGGCCGAAATCCGCAATCACGAGATCGGCTTCGTGTTCCAAACCTTTAACCTTTTACCCCGCTCTACCGCACTTGAAAACGTGGCCCTTCCACTGGTCTATGCCGGACTGGGCAAAGAAGAGCGGGAGGCACGTGCCGCGGAAGTCTTGACCCAGGTAGGGCTTGCCGATCGCATGGACCACCGTCCGAACCAGCTCTCCGGAGGGCAACGTCAACGCGTGGCTGTGGCCAGAGCATTGGTCAATAATCCCGCCTTGATCCTCGCCGATGAGCCAACGGGAAACCTAGATTCTAAGACCTCTATCGAAATCATGAAACTCTTCGATGATATCCAAGCGGCCGGAAATACCGTCGTGCTCGTGACTCACGAAGAAGATATTGCACAGTACGCCAAGCGTGTCATCCGTCTGGTCGACGGCCAAATAGATTCAGATATTTCAAAATAAACCCAAATGAAAAAGTTCACCTTCCTTTTTGCCCTCGTCCTCTTCGGGTTTTCGAGCTTCGGACAGCACACCTTAACCTTGGAAGATGCCGTCCTAAATGGACGTAAGTATTACCCGCAAGGGCTGATCATGCCGCAATGGGTGCCGGGTACAGACGCCTATTCGCATTTGATCGACGGCTACCAAACCATGGCCATCATAGATGCCAAATCTGGAGAAGAAAGCGGCCGTATTACTGCCGGACAGATTAATGATGCCTTGACCGCAACCAATCAAGAAGTAAGCCTAAGAGGCACTTGGATGCTCGAGTGGCAGGACGACCATACGGTAAGATTCACGGAAGGAGGCACCTTGTACTCGTACGACATGAACACGAGCGAGATCACTGCACATTTTACCATGGCAGAAGGCAATGCAAACGTGCACCTCAGCACCTATGGAAACGCCGCCTACACGGTGGGTAATAATGTGTTTGTGAGTTGGAGTGAAGACGGTTCTACGGTCCAAGTGACCAAGCATGAAAACCCAAACATCGTCAGTGGACAGGCCGTTGCGCGCAGCGAATTTGGAATCACCGAAGGGCTGTTCTGGAATCCAAAAGGAGATGCCATCGCGTTCTATGAAAAGGATGAAAGTGCGGTGACCAACTACCCCCTCTTAGACATCACCTCTACACCCGGATCCCTCAAAGAGATCAAATATCCAATGGCCGGTCAGGGATCGGAATATGCCAAAGTGGGCGTGTACCGCAAGGGCAGCAAAAAGCCAATCTACCTCGATACCGACGGGGTGGAGCACGATCAATATTTGACCAACCTCAGCTGGTCTCCCGACGGCAAGACAATTCTTTTGGCCATCGTTAATCGTGCCCAAAACCACTATGATGTGGTGGCCTTTAACGCCAAAAACGGAAAGCGAAAAGAAACAATATTGAGCGTGAGCAATGATAAATGGGCCGAGCCTGAACATGCCGCCTATTGGGTGGGCGCTGATGATTTTGTTTGGTTAAGCGAACGCGACGGTTTCATGAACCTTTATCTGTACAACACTAAGGGCGTCATGGTGCGTCAATTGACCGATAATGATTTTGTGGCTACAGGCATTCTGGGCCAGGACAAGAGCGGAGACCTCCTCTTCACGGCGACGGGCGATGACCCGCGGGAATCTCACCTGTTCAGCGTGAGCCTGAAGGGCAAACAGATCCAATTAACCAAGGCAGCCGGCTACCACAGTCCTACCGTACAAGAGGGCGGCCATTACTTTATCGACAGCTACAGCAGCGTGGACGTACCTGCCAAAGACGTGTTGATGACCACCGGTGGAAAAGAGGAGCGCACCCTCGCCGAGGCGGCCGACCCGTTTGAAGGTACCAACATTCGCAAGCCAGAAATGGGCAACATCACCGGTCCCGACGGTTCTACCTTGTACACCCGTACCTACTTGCCGTACGATTTTGACGGTTCGAAAAAATACCCCGTGCTCGTCTATGTGTACGGCGGAACACATGCCCAAATGGTGACCAACAGATGGAACGGCGGCGGGCCGTTTTGGATGAACGAATTTGCCAACCGAGGATACATCGTATTTACATTGGACAACCGCGGTTCAGCACATCGTGGGACCCATTTCGAGCAGCAGATCCACAGACAATTGGGCACTGTTGAAATGGAGGACCAATTAGCCGGTGTCGCCTACCTCAAATCGCTGCCCTATGTCGACGGGGACCGTATGGCCGTGCACGGATGGAGCTATGGTGGATTCATGACAACCTCCCTCATGCTTCGCCAACCGGGCACCTTCAAAGCGGGTGTGGCCGGTGGCCCTGTTACCGATTGGAAATACTATGAAATCATGTACGGCGAGCGCTACATGGACCGTCCCGAAGAAAACGAAGGCGGCTATGCAGAAAACCGCTTGCACAACTACGTGAGCAACCTCCAAGGCGACCTCCTACTCATTCACGGCACCGTGGACGATGTCGTAGTCATGCAGCACAACCTCAGTCTCGTAAAATCCTTCATCGATGCGGGGGTACAAATGGATTTCTTCCCATACCCTATGCACCCACACAATGTGCGTGGCAAGGACAGGTTGCACCTGATGACTAAGGTGTTAAACTACGTTGAGGAGAGTTTGGAGGAGTAGGGATTGATGGATAGAATCATCAAATTCCTTCCTTGGTTGAACGTTGGAATGAACGTGATCGCGTTCTTCCCCTTCACCTTGCACATTATCATCACCGATGGCGGTGCATTCGGGTTCGGCTATTTGGCCTTGCCGTTTACGGTCTTTATGAATGTAGGAGGGGTTTTGGCAATGTTTCAAATCGTTCGAAAATCTAACCGACGATCTTATGCCATCATCAATGGCATTTTCGGGGTAGCAGGAATGCTTTTACTTTTCCTGGTATTGGCAGAATGGTGGACCGCAGTTTTGGAGAAGGTCAGTACGATGGGGTAAACCTACTCCGGCGGACAATTGATGAAATCGTCTTGGTCAAAGCCGTCGCACATCGCCTGACAAGCATTTGAGTAACGCAATATCTTGCCGTTGCCCTGCACGCATACTGGATCATATTCCATCGTACAGATGCAGTTTGGGTTTGAGGGCGCCACATTCTCTGCGGGTTGCCAGCTCGAGCATCCACCTAAACCAAGGGCAATTCCTGTAATTACTACGATTCTTTTCATCATTTCCGTATCAAATCAACTATGGTATCCAGCTCAAATTGTGTGCCAATGCTACGACACGATTCATGCATCTTATTGCGTATCGGACCCGCTTCCACAGGCAATTTTTCCGCCGCCTGTTCCCTAGTCTGTCGATCGGGCCATTGCGCATAGGCCACATAGTTTCCTGCGGCCGATTTGTGTAGTCGAGAGCCACCACTGCCGGCATGTTCTTTGAAGAGTTCGGTAAGCGCTGACCAGGCCTCCACAAAATCATTCTCCGATCCCGGTTTCACATCAAAGGTGTAGATCACACTAAACATTCAGGCAAAATTTTTCAGAAGATAAAAAAAGCCCGCGGACCGGAGGTCCGCGGGCTTTTAAATACGATAAAATTTGGCGCTACGGGCCTCTTATTTACGACGCTTCTTGCGCTTTTTCTTGCCTTCCACCAAGGTCATCTCATCGACCAAGTGACCTGCACCTGCATACTTGTCAATGATGAACAAGGTGTAACGGATGTCGACAGAGATACAACGCTGTAATTGGTCCTCGAAGAAGATATCACCAGACATTGCCTCCCAGTTTCCGTCGAACGCAGTTCCAATCAACTCACCATCGCCATTGATCACTGGAGAACCTGAGTTACCACCGGTGATGTCGTTGTTCGAAATGAAGTTCACCACCAAATCACCATTCTCGTCCGCATAGCGGCCGTAGTCCTTGGCGTTGTACAACTCCTTGAGCTTCGAAGGCACGATGAACTCGTCGTTATTCGGGTCTTCCTTCTGCATTACCCCTTCGATCGTCGTCACGTAATCGTAATGAACGGCATCTTGTGGATCGTAAGAACCTACTACACCCCAAGTCATACGTGGCGTAGAGTTCGCATCAGGAGCAAAGGTCTTGTTTGGCATCGCCTGACGCACACCATCGGTAAACAGACGGTAACCCTTGTTCATTTTCTCGCTTACCTCAGCATTGCCTTGCTGGTTGCCAAAGTAGGTCATAATGAAGCTAGTTGCCAATTGCCCTCCTTTATCCTGCTTTAGGGCTTCCTCATCCATAGTTTCAAGCCATATCTTGAGGTTTCGGGGAGAAGCATAAATTGAATTATCGTAGATGTAATTCACTAAAACATTGATATCACCTCCCATGCTGTCGCGAACTTCTGCGAAGATTGATGGCAACTGATCTTGAGAAACATTTTCCATCCAAATGCCCCACAGAGCACTCGCCAACTCGCGATCTACAGCGGGCTGATATTCTGCGAAATGGCTTTCTGCATATTCGATTACTGCAGCTTTATCAGCCTCCAAATCTTCTGAAGTCGAAAGGGCACCAAGCTGACGGCCTAATCGCCATGCAAACAATGGTAATGAAGCGCCACGAATACCCGCTTCCATGAGGTAAACCTCGCCCTTAACGGTCAAGTCCGTCGCAGCATAGGCTTCATTCAACAAATCCAAGGCGCCCGCGTATTCCACACGGCTAGGATCTGCATTTGCCCAATCCATGTATTTAGCTTCAATAGCCTCTTTCTTGGCTTTAACTCTGTTTTTTTTCAACTGCTCGGTCTGTCCTATGAAATACTTCCAGTAGTTAGCAGTCTGAGCGTAATTCGAAGCCAAAGCAATACGGACGGCATCATCTGCGTCCATCGCTTTTTTCATGATGGCAAGTTTACGATCGCGAATCTCCACCACCGTTGGGTTGTATAAGTTGATGGCTTGCTCGATACCAGTAGAGGTCAAGAAACGATCAGTTGATCCTGGGAATCCAAAGACCATAGTGAAATCGCCTTCTTTCACCCCGTTCAAGCTCACTGGCAAGTGGTGCTTAGGAGTCAACGGGACATTGTCCGCGCTTACATCTGAAGGGTTGCCGTCAGCATCTGCATAGATTCGGAACATAGAGAAATCACCTGTGTGGCGTGGCCACATCCAATTGTCCGTATCGCCACCGTACTTACCCACACTGCTTGGAGGTGCACCTACCAAACGAACGTCTTGATACGTGTTGTAGACAAATAGGTAGTATTCATTGCCATGGAAAAAGCTGCGGACATATGCATTGTGCACGGTGCCTTCAGTGGCTTTGGCCGCTAATGCGTCGCCTATTTCTTTCGCCTTCGCAGCGCGCTGCGCTTCGGTCATATCATCAGTCATGGCAGCTAGTACCTCATCTGTCACATCTTCCATACGAACCAAAATTGCCGCTGTGAGGCCTGGATTCGTTCGCTCCTCGTCACGAGTCATCGCCCAGAAGCCGTCCGTCAGATAGTCATTCTCTACTGTGGAATGTGTGCGTATCGCGTCGTAACCACAGTGGTGGTTAGTCAGCATCAAGCCTTCGTCTGAGATGATTTCACCGGTACAAAATCCTCCTAAAGAGACAATCGCATCCTTTATTGAAGCGTTATTGATATCATAGATTTCTTCAGCAGTAAGGTTCAAGCCATTTGCCTGCATCTCGGCATAATTAAGGCGCTTGATCAACATTGGAAGCCACATACCTTCATGGGCTGTTGCCAACGTGCTGGTAAGAATAAGAGCTAATACTAATAAGCCCGAAACAATTCTTTTCATGCTTTTACATTTGGGTTAAATGGATAAATGACACCACTAAAAAATAGTGGAAGACCAAATATAAGGCTAAAGGCAAGGATAGTCTGTTTAAAGAGATGGTCATTTTCGTATTTTCGTAGTGAACAAAATCAAATCCTATGTGTAGATCTAGAGTCCCTGAAAAGTCCCGCTTACTTATATTTTTTACTGCATTATTCTTGTCACAATCATTCATGGTTGTTGGACAAAGCCGTGCGTACATTAGAGATGCTATCACCGAATGGGGGCAATGCCGTAACGTGGCTATCACGGAAACAAATGGTGACATCGCCTTCTACGGTGATAATGGCTATGCCTATGATCAAATTCCAAGTGATCTAGCAGATGCGATTGAAGAACTTAGAAACAATGACGAATATATCTCTGATATTCAACTAACGGAAAATGGCAGGTGGGTCATGTTATACGGAGCTAACGGCCTGAAATGGAGCAATATCCCCGGTAGTTTGGAATCTCAACTTCGAGAATATAATGCAGATAACGAGGTAATAACCTCTGTAACCTTTAATGACGTAGGAGAGTGGGTGGTTATATCCGAGGATTTTTATTCCAGCTCAGATGCTAATATCACAGACTGGTTAAAAGCCGGCGCAGATAAATATGGAGTTTTATGGGCAGCGTGTATCACAAACGATGCCTTAGTAGCCGTCTATGAAAAAGGATATAAGTACTTTGGAGAAGTACCAGAGGATTTAAAAACCAAGCTTCAAGAAACATCGCTTGATGTTTATAGAATCAAAATTGCAGGTACCGCCTGGTTTTTTGCAGATAAATATGGCCGATATGATTACAACATGTAATCTATCGGCCATTTAACGTTTAGGTTATTCACCCAGCGACAAAGGGATACTTACAAGCCCAAGGCTTTTTTTGCATCGCCGTTCATCAAGATTTCCTCAGGATTCTCCAAGGCTTCTTTGATCGCTACCAAGGTTCCCACGCTCTCGCGACCGTCGATCACTCGGTGGTCGTAGCTCAAGGCCACGTACATCATAGGACGGATCACAACCTCGCCATCCACAGCCACTGGGCGTTGGATGATGTTGTGCATCCCTAGGATGGCACTCTGTGGAGGGTTGATGATTGGCGTAGAAAGCATCGAGCCGAAGACCCCACCGTTGGTGATGGTGAAGGTACCGCCGGTCATCTCGTCCACGGTGATTTTTCCGTCGCGAACGCGACTCGCTAATCGGCCAATTTCCCTTTCAACCCCAGCAAAATCCATGGTCTCTGCATTGCGCAACACCGGCACCATCAATCCCTTAGGACCGCTCACCGCGATGCTTACGTCCACGTAATCAAAACTGACCAATTCGTTTCCGTCGATCATACTGTTTGTTGCAGGATACATCTGCAAAGCACGCGTGGCTGCCAAGGTAAAGAAGCTCATGAAGCCCAACTTCACGCCGTGCTTCTCTAAAAAAGCCTCTTTGTGTTGGTTACGCAAATCGAAAATTGGCTTCATATCCACCTCGTTGAAGGTGGTCAACATCGCCGTTTCATTCTTCACGGTTACCAAGCGGCTCGCCAACTTGCGACGTAAGCTACTCATCTTCTTACGCGTTTGTCCGCGCTCGCCATTGCCCGCAGAACCCATCGAAGCTACCGCCTCAATTACATCTGCTTTGGTGATGCGGCCATCGCGTCCTTTGCCTGTGGCCACCTTCGCTCCTGTCTCAGCCATCATCTTAGCTGCTGCTGGAGAAGCTGTTCCTGTAGCATAGGTGTTTGAAGCCGGTGCTGCAGGAGCGGCTACTGGCTCAGGATTTGGTGCCGAAGCTGCCGGTGCTGCTGCACCTGCGCCTTCTGGTCTGGCTGCCGAGGTGTCGATCAAACACACCACTTGGCCCACCTCAACAGTGTCGCCCTCTTCGGCTTTCAAGGTGATGATGCCGCTTTCCTCCGCTGGAAGCTCCAACGTCGCTTTATCAGAATCAACCTCAGCAATGGTTTGGTCTTTTTCTACCCAATCCCCATCGCTCACCAACCAGCTGGCAATTTCTACTTCGGTAATGGATTCGCCTGGTGAAGGCACTTTCATTTCTAACATATCCGTAGACTTAAATGCTAAATACTCGTTCAATAGTTTCTCTTTGACGGATGTAGGCCACCTTATGTGATCCACTAGCCGCAGCGGCACTTGGCGCTGGGCTCACCAACGTGAGTTGGATGTGCATCTGCCACAACATGTAGGTCCATGCCCCCATATTTGCCGGTTCCTCTTGTGCCCAAATGTGCTTTTCGGCATTCGGGTATTTCGCCACCTCCGTCTTGATGGCAAGGTCGTCCAATGGGTACAACTGTTCGATGCGCACGAGCGCGACGTGATCTGCACCCTGCGCTTCGCGTTCTTCCAACAGTTCGTAGTATAGTTTTCCAGAACAGAACACCACTTTAGTGACCTTATCTGGTTGGACATCGTGATCTGGAATAATAGGCTGGAAAGTACCTGTGGCCAATTCTTCAACGCTGCTCACCACCTTCGGGTGACGCAACAAGCTCTTCGGCGTCATCACCACCAACGGACGGCGGAAATTCCGCTTCTGTTGACGGCGCAACATGTGGAACAAGTTCGCCGGAGTGGTAACGTTTGCCACGGTCATGTTCTCTTGGGCACACAACTGTAGGAATCGTTCTAAGCGAGCCGAACTGTGCTCAGCACCTTGACCTTCGTAGCCGTGAGGGAGCAACAATACCAAGCCGTTCTGTAGCTTCCATTTATCTTCGGCTGCAGAAAGGAATTGGTCAATCATAATCTGCGCACCGTTGGCAAAATCACCAAACTGCGCTTCCCAAATCGTTAAAGTATCCGGCGCAGCCATAGCATAACCGTAGTCGAAGCCCATCACCGCGTACTCACTGAGCAACGAGTTGTAAATCGCAAAACGGCCTTCCTTGCCCGGGTATTCGTTCAAGAGGCTCACCTCTTCCTCACTATCCTCCACCTTCAAGATGGCGTGACGGTGCGAGAAGGTTCCACGCTCTACATCTTCCCCGGAAATGCGAATATTGAATTCTTCTGCCAACAGCGAACCGTAGGCCAAAAGCTCCGCAGTACCCCAATCTAGGGCGTTGCGCTCGAACACTTGGGCCGAGCGGTCCTTGATCAGACGCTCCGTCTTCTTCAAGAATTTCTTCCCTTCAGGTAGGGTCGTGATGAATTTAGCAATGTCCTTGAGCTTGTTGAGGTCGAAGGTCGTATCCACGGCCTCGAGCATTTGTCCAGGATTCGCGCCCGGGTATTTATGCCATTCCTCCTGCATGAAAGGCGTGATCACGTTGCGCTCAATCTTCTTACTCTCGTCGAAGTCCGTTTCCAACATGGCCTTGAACTCCTCCTGCATTTTAATCACCACTTCCTGAGAAGCCAATCCCTCAGACATCAATTTCTGGGCGTAAATCTCCCGTGGGTTTGGATGCTTAGAAATGGCCTTGTACAAAAGCGGCTGGGTGAAACGCGGCTCATCACCTTCGTTGTGACCGTACTTGCGGTAACACAACAGGTCGATGAAAATGTCGCGTTTAAATCGCTGGCGGTATTCCACTGCAAGACGGATCGCATGTACCAAGGCTTCAGAATCATCGCCATTCACATGGAGTACAGGTGCCAAAACTACCTTCGCTACGTCCGTACAATAGGTCGACGAACGGGCATCGAGGTAGTTGGTGGTAAATCCAACCTGGTTGTTGATCACGATGTGCAACGTTCCTCCGGTCTTATAGCCGTCCAACGTCTCCATCTGCACTGTTTCGTACACAATGCCCTGCGCCGCAATGGCCGCATCACCATGAATGAGAATAGGCAGAACCTTTTCACATTCCATCGCGTAATCGTTGTTGATTTTCGCACGTGCAATACCCTCAACTACAGGGTCAACCGCTTCAAGGTGTGAAGGGTTTGGGGCCAAGTTCATCTTGACCTGCTTGCCGTCCGAAGTGGTATGGATGGTTGTGTGGCCCAAGTGGTACTTCACATCACCATCGATGGTAATATCATCGAATGCCTTGCCTTCAAATTCAGAGAAAATCTGCTTGCGCGGCTTGCCGAACACGTTGGTCAATACATTCAATCGACCGCGGTGTGCCATCCCGAGCACAAACTCTTCTACCCCGTTGCGCGCCGCGTGATTCACCGCTTCGTCCAAGGCAGGGATGAGGCTTTCTGCTCCTTCGATGGAGAAGCGCTTCTGTCCTACAAACTTGGTATTCAAGAAAGCCTCGAAGCTCACCGCCTGGTTCAGCTTGTGCAAAATCTGCTGCTTTTCCTTCGTATTGAGGTTCGGCTGGTTGTCGTTTCTATGGATCCAATACTTGATCCAAGTACGGCGTTCTGGATCGCGAATGTAGTTATACTCCACCCCGATACTCTGGCAATAAATTTTCTCGAGGTGAGAAATGATTTCGCGAAGGGTCGCCGGGCCACTCAATCCTAGTTCGGTGGCAGCATTAAACTCAGTATCCAAATCCTCAGAGCTGAGCCCGAAGTTTTCGATGGCCAATGAAGGCTCGTAGGAACGGCGCATGCGCACTGGGTTTGTCTTGGTGAACAAGTGTCCCCGTGAGCGGTACCCTTGGATCAAATTCAAGACATGAAATTCCTTGATGACTTCCTCAGGAACACCAGCACCTTCGAGGTCCTCCTCAGTGTAGATTTCTTTCGCAAAGTCGAAACCTTGGAAAAACGCTCTCCAGCTGGGCTCTATGTCGTCCGGTGTCTTGAGGTAACGCTCGTATTGCTCGTCAATAAACTCAGCGTGTACGCTACCTAAAAATGAGAATCTATCCATGTAGAATCTTTGGAATTGTACCTCAAAAGTACAACAGAAAATGTGGCTGCAAGGCGCTTTATCGCAATATTGATATACTTCCTTCCCAGGCCAAAAAAAAGCCCCTACACTAGGGGCCTTAATTAATATTCTTCTTCGTTCCAGAGGAAGTCTTCCTCGGACGGATAATCCGGCCAAATTTCCTCGATGCTTTCATAGATCTCTTCTTCCTCTTCTTCGATGGCTTGAAGGTTCTCTACTACTTCCAGAGGGGCTCCGGTACGAATGGCATAATCGATGAGCTCATCGCGCGTGGCCGGCCACGGTGCGTCACTCAAGTACGATGCTAATTCTAATGTCCAGTACATATGTCTATTTCGTAGTGTTGTTCACTGTTCTAAGTGTGCAAAAGTAGTTTTTTACTTTACTTATGCAACACCTTTTTAAAAAATGTAAGTGCTTAATACTTAGGCGTCCAGATTCTGTCTTCCGCCCCAGCGGAAAAATCCATCCAACGTGCCATAACGAAGAGGTAATCCGACAATCGGTTTAAAAAAGCTGGGATAGCTCCGTTGACCTCAGCCGTTTCCGAGAGTGCGACCACCAAGCGTTCCGCGCGACGACAGACCGTTCGCGCCACGTGACATTGCGCGCTTGAGGCACATCCGCCAGGTAAAACAAAGTTCTTTAGCTCTGGAAGCTGCTCGTTCCAGCTGTCGATCTGCTGTTCTAATCTACCGACCAATTCCTCGTCCCATTTTGGCATGGGAAATTCCGCCTGGCCTTCCAATGCGAGGTGCGAACCCATGGCAAATAATTGGCTTTGAATGGCTTCTGACAGTGGGAAATGAGCATTGGCCTGCGCCACTAACACGCCCAAATGACTGTTCAGCTCGTCCAATGTACCATAGGCTTCCAAACGCAATTCCGCTTTCGATACGCGGGTCCCGTTTAACAAAGAGGTCTGGCCTCCGTCGCCTGTTTTGGTATAAATTTTCATTATTTAATATGCTCGTTCTGTACGTCCTTCAACATAATAAATGAAGGAACGGTTCACGACACGGTTTCCTCCAGGAGTCGGATAGTTCCCGCTAAAGTACCAGTCACCCGGATTTGAAGGACAGCTTTCGTGCAAGTCCTCTATGTCCTGATAGATGATGCTCACCTTCGCCTTCACGCCTTCCGGGGTCAAGATTTGGGCAATCTTATCGCTGATTTCTTGCGCCGTAAATGGCTCGTAAATCTCTTTCACGAAGTTCTGTACTTCCGTGTCGGCCATCTGCTCTTGGGCCTTACACTTCTGATATACTTCCTGAATCAATCCTTCCTCACCACGGTCTTTCAACAGCTCCACGGCCGCGCGGAAGGCAACGAAATCACCCATACGTGCCATATCAATGCCGTAGCAATCTGGGTAGCGAATCTGAGGTGCTGAAGAAGCGATGACAATGTGTTTAGGACCGAGGCGGTCGAAAATTTTCAAGATGCTCTGACGCAGCGTAGTTCCACGTACGATACTATCGTCGATGACCACCAAATGGTCGTTGCTGGTCACGGTGCCGTGGGTAATATCGTATACGTGGCTCACCAAATCATCGCGAGAGCTGTCCTCAGTAATAAAGGTGCGTAGCTTCACATCTTTCCAAGCCACTTTTTCCACGCGAGGACGGGTATTCAGGATATCCTGAAGGGCTTCCGGCGTCGGGTTATTCAGGCCTTGGATTTTTTCAAACTTCATGGCATTGAAGTGATCCTCCATACCCTTGACCATACCGTAGAAGCTAACCTCAGCGGTATTCGGGATGAAGCTTAACACCGTATTTTCTACATCGCCTTCCACCTTGTCGAGGATTTTAGGGATGAGTCTACGGCCCAATTCTATGCGCTCGTTATAAATGTCTTTATCGTTTCCGCGAGAGAAGTAAATGCGTTCGAAAGAACAGGCATTGTAGGCCAAAGGCTCCTTGATCTGCTCAATGCTCACGTCCCCAGCCTTTTTCACCACAATCGCAGCGCCTGGAGGCAACTCATGTACGGCATCCGTAGGCAAATTCATGGCTGTTTGAATCACCGGACGCTCCGAAGCTACCACGACAATCTCATCATCGTAGTAATAGAAGGTTGGGCGAATTCCCGCGGGATCGCGCAACACAAAAGCATCGCCGTGACCCATCATTCCTGCCATGGCATATCCACCGTCCCATTTTTTCGAGGCGCGACGTAAAATATCCGCCACGTCTAGACGCTTCGAAATCTCCTCAGTCGCTTGTTTTTTCGTGTAACCCTCGTCCTTGAGCTGGTAATACAAGTCATCATTGGCCTCGTCCAAGAAGTGTCCAATCTTCTCCATAATGGTGATGGTATCCGCCTTTTCTTTAGGATGTTGGCCCAATTCCACTAACTCATTAAAGAGCTCATCAACATTGGTCATGTTGAAGTTCCCCGCCACAATCAAATTGCGCGTTGGCCAGTTGTTCTGGCGCAAGAAAGGGTGACAAGCTTCAATGGTATTCCCGCCGTAAGTTCCATAGCGAAGATGACCTAGGTACACCTCACCGGTAAAGGGTAGGTTTTGCTTCAACCATGGCACATCCTTGAGTTTCTCTACATCCGAACCCACGCCTTCCGCGATGCGTTTTTGCACTTTGCCAAAGATGTCTCCGATGCTGTTGGTATCGACACTGCGATAACGTGAAATATATCGAGTACCGGGTTCTGTGTTGAGTTTAATGTTTGCGAGCCCCGCCCCGTCTTGTCCGCGGTTGCGTTGCTTCTCCATGAGAAGGTACATTTTGTTGAGGCCGTAAAATGCCGTTCCGTATTTCTCTACGTAATATTCAAGAGGCTTTCTAAGACGCACAAATGCAATACCACATTCGTGTTTGATCGGATCACTCATAGAGGGAGATTGTGAAGGTCAAAATTATTGAAAATCCCATGACAATCCCACGCTTTTTTGGCTTAGATGAATTGGCCCAAATCCATATTGAGCCACTCCAGCGCTGCACCATGCAATAGCTTGCCCTTGCGCTCATAACTCCACGGCATTCCATTGATCAATTTTCCAGGCTCCAACTCGCCGAGGGGAAAGGGATAATCCGTCCCAAGGGCCACGCGATTCTCGCCTACCAAACCGACAATATACTCGAGCATTTTCGGGTCGTGGACGAGGGAATCGAGCCAGAATTTGCCCATGTAATCGCGGGGAGCAATGTTATTATCCACCGCACAAAGGTCTGGGCGGACGTCAAATCCGTGCTGCACTCGGCCGAGTGTTGCGGGGAAAGAACCGCCGCCATGGGCGAAGGCGACCCGCAGTTTAGGTAACCGCTCAAAGACCCCACCAAAAATCATGGAACAGATGGCCAGGGAGCTTTCCGCTGGCATACCCACCAACCATGGCAGCCAATATTTAGGCATTTTTTCCTTGCTCATCATGTCCCACGGGTGGACGAAGATGGCCATATCTAGGTCTTGACAAGCTTCGAAAATGGGGGAAAGTTCCGGAGCGTCAAGGTTCCAATCGTTGATGTGTGTGCCGATTTCAATGCCTTTGAGGCCGATCTCTTTGCAACGGCGCAACTCTTGAATGGCCAGATCTGGCGCCTGCATGGGCAGGGTGCCTAGGCCGACAAAACGGTCGGGGTAGCGATGGCAAATGTCGGCGATGTGGTCGTTAAGGAATTGGCTCACCTCGAGGGTGTGCTCGGGCTTGGCCCAGTAGCTGAACATGACCGGAACGGTCGACAATACTTGTACGTCGACATGTTGGTGGCCACATTCTTTGATGCGGGCCTCTGGCGACCAACAATTATCTTCTATCTCACGAAAGAATTCTCCGTCCTTTAACATGCGCGCACGACAAGGAACGTGGTGATCGAGGTTAATGAAACCGCCATAGCCAAAGCGCTCGCGAAAGTTCGGGATGTGCTCGGGCAAGATGTGCGTATGGATGTCTACCGTGAAGTTTCTCGAGGTAATCTCACACATATTATACGAATCTAGGGTCGGTCTCCATCACATGTCCACAATCGGAACAGGTGCGGTGTTCTTCAGATCCATAAAATATTTTGAAGTGTGGCTGGAAATCTTTTTCGACATTCTTGAGTTCGAAATAGGTTTCGTGTAGTTTGTTGTTACAGTTGTCGCAGTACCACAATAATCCGTCGGTGAAGCCACGTCCCTCACGGATTCGCTCGACGACTAGGCCTATGCTACCTTCATGACGAATGGGACTGTGCGGGGTGTTGGCAGGCACGGTCATCATATCGCCAGGTCCCAAATGGAGTTTGTGGGCCTCTCCATCAACTTGGACTTTAACCGTTATATTTCCTTCAAGCTGGTAGAAGAATTCCTCCGTTTCGTTGTAATGGTAATCTTTTCGGGCATTTGGGCCAGCCACGACCATCACGATGTAGTCGTCGCTCTCAGGCGTCAAATTTTTGTTGGCCACTGGTGGTTTGAGCAGGTCTCTATTCTCTGCCAACCACTTTTGAAAATTAAAGGGCTTTGGTACCGACATGACTGTTTGCTTTGAGGTGTGAATTTAAGAAAATTGGACCCGAAATCATCGCCTCTTCCTGCCTTATATTCGTAGGGAGAGAACAGAAGCTATGAAAATCCTGAATTATATCGGTGGCCAATTCCTTGAACCCGCTAGCGGCCAAACCCTTACCAACACCAACCCGGCCACAGGCGAAGCCTATGGCACCATCCCTCGATCGGATGCGAAAGACGTGGAGTTGGCGGTGAAGGCGGCTCGGGAGGCATTCCCGGGGTGGAGCGGTTTATCAGCCGCCGAACGAAGCCGTTGGATGTTGAAAGTAGCCGATGAGATTGAGGCGAGGTTGGAAGAATTGGCCATGGCTGAAAGTGTGGATAATGGAAAGCCGTTGAAATTGGCCCAAACGGTAGATATCCCTCGGGCAAGAGATAATTTTAAATTTTACGCGACCGCCATTTTGCACGATGCCTACGAAACCCACGACATGGGGGCGAACGGATTCAACTATACGTTGCGCCAACCTATTGGGGTGGCGGGCTGCATTTCTCCATGGAATTTACCATTGTACTTGTTTACTTGGAAGATTGCTCCGGGGTTGGCGGCGGGCAATACCGTGGTGGCGAAGCCTTCGGAGGTGACTCCCGCGACGGCGTATTTATTATGTAAGATTTTGGACGATGTAGGCTTTCCAAAGGGAGTGCTGAACATTGTACATGGATTGGGCGCCGAGGTGGGTGCCGCCATTGTAGAGCATCCAAACACCCCGGTCATATCCTTTACCGGAGGCACGGCGACAGGAAAGGCCATCTCGGCGGTAGCGGCGCCGATGTTTAAGAAGCTCAGTTTGGAAATGGGCGGGAAGAATGCCAACCTGGTATTTGCGGATTGTGATTTTGAGGAAGCGGTAAATACGAGTGTACGTGCAGCCTTTGCCAATCAAGGGCAGATTTGTTTGTGCGGATCGCGTATTTATGTGCAGCGACCTATATATGAGAAATTCAAAGCGGCCTTTGTGGAGCGCGTGAAGGGATTGGCCGTTGGCGATCCGCTGGAGGCGGGTACGAGAACCGGAGCTGTGGTCAGCAAGGACCACTTCGAAAAGGTGCTTTCGTATATCAATGTGGCGCTGGATGAAGGTGGAACATTGTTGACGGGAGGCAATCCAGTGAAATTGGACGGGCGCTGTGAAAATGGGTTCTTTATTGAGCCGACGGTGTTTGAAGATTTGCCTGCAAGCTGCCGAACCAATCAGGAAGAGATTTTTGGCCCTGTGGTGACCTTGACTCCTTTTGATACGGAGGAGGAAGCGTTGGCAATGGCCAATGGTACGGACTATGGATTGGCGGCGACGGTGTGGACAACAAATCTTCAGGTAGCACACCGAGTGGCCTCAAAACTCCACGCCGGAATTATTTGGGTAAATTGTTGGCTGCTGCGCGATCTACGTACGCCTTTTGGCGGAGTGAAGCAGAGCGGTGTGGGCCGTGAAGGCGGCTTCGAAGCCTTGCGATTCTTCACAGAACCTAAAAACGTTTGTATAAAACTCTAACCTATGAACCATCAAGAATGGGCCAAGTCCTTACACCATAGCGCACGCACGCAAACCCCGCGGGCCCAATTTTCTACGACTGAACACTATAGCTTGGACGATGCTTATGCGATTCAGCATGCGCTCATTGCCGAGCGCGTGGCCGAAGGTCATGAGGTGGTCGGTGTGAAGATGGGCTTTACCTCGGTGGCGAAAATGAAGCAGATGGGGGTCGACGATATGATCATTGGCCAATTAACTTCTGATATGTTCATCTCCACCGAACAGCCCTTACTGCGCAGCCAGTGCATACATCCGCGCGCGGAGCCAGAGATTGCTTTTCGGTTGAACCAAGATGTGAACGGCGCCTTGTCGGTGGACGAGATCATGGACTATATCGATGGCGTGGCCGCTGCGGTGGAAGTCATTGATTCGCGCTACGAAAACTTCAGGTTCTCTTTGGAGGATGTGGTGGCGGACAACTGCAGCTCTTGCGGGTATGCGATGGGCCCTTGGTGCGAGGTTCCCCTAGGATTAAATGGTTTGGATATGGTCCAATTCTTTGACGGCGCCATCATCGCCGAAGGAAATAGCGATGCCATCTTAGACAATCCGTTTGAAGCTTTGGCGGCCGCAACACGATTGGCCCAGCAATACGGCATTGCCCTTACGGAGGGAATGATCGTTTTTGCAGGAGCCTCTACAGCAGCCCACTTTATCGAGGGTCATTCTAAAGTTGTAGTGAGAGTCGACGGACTTGGCGAAGCCGCGTTCTCAGTGGCATAAAAGAAAACAAGCCACCCCGGGGTACGGAGTGGCTTGCTGAACAAAACCATGTCGCGTCAAATATGAATTACTCGCTTACACTCAAAATGCTGACGCACGATTTATTTAACGCAAAGAACGTGCCAAAAATTGTTTTGAGTCCATTTAAAGTTTCGCTCCCACACTCAACATGAACTGCGAACGCTCGTAACTCAAAGGAATGCCGTTCCAATCGCCTTGGTGATCTTGCAAGCTTGCGTAGTACACCAAATCAAGGCTGAGCTTCCAAACATCCACCCCAAGCCCGAGGTTGTAGCCCGCAGTTGGAGATTCAAATGTTTGGCTGTAGGCTGAGTTTCCTATGGCATTAATAAAGTGAATACCCCCTTCAGCACGTGCGAACTTTAAAAGTCTAACTCCCAGACCTGCGTCGAGCTGAACAAATTGATGGTCAAAACGCGAGGTAGTCGTCATCCCATCAACGGTCTGATTAATTATCTGAATATCCTTTCCATAGATGGCGCTGCCTGAGGCATACAATTGGTCCCCCAAAAATTGACGGCCATATACTCCTAGGTGGTACCCATTATCCGGTACCGTGCCTTCGAATATCCCTTGAGCCGAACTTACCGCTTGGTCTAATTGTACCGCGTTTAGCGTGTAGTTCAAACCTGTGCGTAGACCCCAACGACTTTGGCCGAGGGCTACAGAAGAGAATGCGAGTAACGAAAGAAGGAAAATCTTACGCATGAAGCTTTGAATTAGGTTAGAGTACGAACCTAATTACATCAATCGTGCCAATTTATTCTTGGCCTCGACATTCATAACGTATAAAATTTGACGTTTATCTTCTTTGGATCGTTGGCGGAGGACGAGTTCACAACCTAATTGGTTCAAACACAAATCATTGATCATTTTAATGTACTCACTTCGCTTACGGCGCTGCACTTCCCACGAAGAAGACCCTAATTCTAAAAATTCATTCAACTCTTCTGTCTGTAAGCTTCGTTTATCCAACAGTTGGATAAATTTCCATTGCGCTTCAGTAAAATATTGGTACCTCCTTTTTAAATACAGCCTACGAATCCAATACGTAAGAAGGACCCCAATAAACAGGAATCCACCTAGTGAAAGACCTAGTTTCACTTGTGACGATAATATTTCCTGCGAGTATAACTTTGATTCTTGATTGATTCTTTTAGGTAATCGGTTTACGAATTCAAAGAGATAGCCATTTGGTAATTTATTTGAGAATTTGGCCATGACCAATTCATTTTCTAAATCATACCCGCAATGGAACCCAAAAGGGTTTACACTACTTAGGGCGCCCGCATTTAGGCCATTAGGGAGTGTGACGTCATACATGATATTATTCTTCGGAACAATAAAATACGCTTTAAGCCCCCCCATGAGCATTACTGTAGTGTCGTTCATTCTATGGAGCCTAGAAATTCCGGTAGAACCCTTTGTCGGAAATACGTCGTCTAATACCAACGAACCCAGTTTCTCCCATTGATTTGAGGCAAAATTAAATTTCCAGAATTCAGTTTGTCGCAACACAAATAACGCGTCTTCACTCCTGTCGTAAAAAGCAAACTTATAGGATGTCCCCTTCGTATAATCCGGATTGTAGGGAGGGAAATCGCCGACAGTATATACATTCCATTCCTTTCTTAGGGTGCTGAAATAAGTGAGTAAATTATTTTCCATCCAGAAACCGTATCCCCCAAAAGAAAAAATAGTGTCCTTTCGTGAGAATTGGTAGGCATCAAAATTATATCCTGAATGCGCGGTATTATCAATCCTTCTGATCTCCTTTGACGCCGTATCTATGCCAAATACGTTGCCCGTTCCTCCAAAGACACAGATGAGTTCATTCTGAATGTAAAAGTGATAACCTATAGAAGGCAAATTCAACTTACCTATAGGGTAAGTGAGCTTAAATGGAGGCAGTGTATCTATGTTATTTTCATAAAACACATGGTGATTTCCGTTTAAAACACTGATCCTATGAATGGCGCGATCAGATTCAGAATACCAGCTGATATATCCTTTACAATATCCTGAAATAGAGATAATTAAAGCACATATTAGGTACAGTAAAAATGTATGTGAATTATGTTTTTTAAACACGTTACAAATATGTTATTACACAAATATACTAAAGAGGGCTCGATAAAAAATTGACATTTGAATCAACCAATAAACTTAAGCAGTTCGAACAACCATGTTCGTTGTATAAAGCCAATAAACTTAATTAAGAAACCCGGGAAGAGCATCTTCTCGGGTTTTTTGTTTGGATCGTCCCTTCTCAAGGTACGGACTGGAGGAAAATCATGTAATCGTCATTAGCATTCTCACCCCCCTAAAATTCCAGGGGTGGTGATCTATAAATTCAATAATTTGAATTACACACCCCTTAAATTTTAGGGTAATATTTTATTAATACACTAATAATTCAACCTTGCACCTATTTTTTTAGGGGGTGTTATGCCAAAAACATTAGTTTTGTCGCAAACAACCCCCTGGAATTATGAAAAAGATTGAAGCAATCATCAGAAAATCAAAATTCGATGAGGTACGGGATGCACTTCACGATGTGAATGTGTACTTCTTTAGTTACTGGGATGTAACTGGAGTAGGACATGAAAAAAAGGAACACTTATATAGAGGTGTCGCCTACAGCTCTTCCGACATTCAACGTCGGTTCTTGAGTATTGTCGTTAATGACGATTTCGTGGACGTTACGGTAAATGCTATTCTCAGTGCGGCAAAAACTGGAGAAGTAGGCGATGGTAAAATATTCGTGGTGCCCGTAGAGCAAGCCTATCGTATTCGAACCGGAGAAAGCGGGGGACTCACATTGAAATAATACACAACACATGGACACTACACTTACTCTTACCGTAAACAACCTTTGGATGATGATCAGCACAGCGTTGGTCTTTTTCATGCACCTTGGCTTTAGCTTTTTGGAAATAGGACTTACTCGTCAAAAGAATACGATCAACATCCTCTTCAAAAACTTCTTTATCATCAGTATGGGACTAGTCCTATATGCCTTCGTTGGATTTAACCTAATGTATCCTGCTAGTTTCTGGAACGGCATCTTGCCCGATTATTTCGTAGGCCTCTTCGGCCTCGAGAGTCCAATGGGCGAAACTGGACTAGACCTCAGCTATAACGAAGGATATACCTATTGGACAGATTTCTTGTTCCAAGGCATGTTTGCGGCAACGGCAGCAACTATTGTATCTGGTGCCATTGCAGAACGTGCTAAACTAGGTTCCTTCTTTACTTTTTCAATGCTCTATGTAGGTATTGTCTACCCTCTCATTGGTTCCTGGAAATGGGGCGGTGGTTTCCTCGACGAGTGGGGATTCTACGATTTCGCGGGCTCCACGCTCGTGCACTCTGTTGGGGGATGGGCAGCACTACTGTATATCGCCAAGTTAGGTGCTCGAATAGGAAAATTCAGCAAAGAAGGCAAACCTCGTGCAATTCCAGGCCACAACATCCCCTTTGCAGCCGCAGGAGTATTGATCCTCTGGTTGGGTTGGTTTGGATTTAACGGCGGCTCTGTGTTGAGCGCTGATCCAGGCCTCACTTCACTAGTTTTGACCACTACTTCTTTGGCTGCGGCTGCAGGTGGATTGGCTGCGACAGGGTTCGTGCACCTCTACTACAAAAACTTCGACCTTACTATGTTCATGAATGGTATCCTAGGAGGATTGGTGAGTATTACGGCGGGTGCTGATCAAATGTCCGTCATGGAAGCTGTCCTTGTAGGTGGTATCGGCGGTGTGATCGTAGTACTCGCAGTAGCGCTACTGGATCGCCTCAAGCTGGATGACCCTGTGGGCGCCGTGGCAGTGCACCTCGGCACAGGAATCTGGGGAACATTGGCAGTAGGAATCTTCGGCAATATGGCTTCTTGGGACCAATTCCTCGTGCAACTCATCGGCGTAGGACTTATCGGTCTTATGTCCGTGGGAAGCTCTTGGATCTTCCTCACCGTTATTCAGAAAATTTGGGGACTTCGCGTGGACCGCGCGGAAGAACTCGATGGTCTGGACCAAGCAGAGCATGGCGGGATGACGGCCTATGCTGATTTCCGTATGAATCAACACTAAAACACATCTATTCACTGGAAAAAGCCAACCCTGAGTGCGGCAACACCGACACCATGTTAAGCAAAACCTATATCAGAAATTCTTGCTTCTGTACCCGGAACAACTAACCTAATCGCTTACACCAATGCACCCCGCCCCGCGGGGCGAGGCACAAAAAAACCCGGCGCTGCGCGCCGGGTTTTTGATTTAAAAAATTTTCCACTTAGTCCAGTGCAACGACCAATGCTACCCCAGCTCCACTGGGGCGCACAGAAACCTTATCCAACATTGGAAGCTGTTTCGCATGATTGCGGTGCAGGTAATAAGCATAGGCATCAAAGGCCAACAAAAACGATCCTTGTAAGATCAAGCTATTACCATATCCCTTGAACATATCCGCTCTGTCGCCTTGATTCACCGACTCATTACGCATCCAGATGCCTGTGGCGATGTAGCCCAAATCCAATACATCATTAACCAAGAAAATCGTCTCTGTTTTCTTCTGCTCTTTAATCATTTCCTCTAGAGTCAGCGTCTTTCCCCCTCTTCTGGCTTTAAGGTAGCCCGGTACCGCCAGTCCAAGATTCACTGTATTCCACATCACATTCATCTCGTGGAAATGCTTGGTCGCTTCGTCTTGGCTCGTGGTGTAGCCAATACCACCCGCGACAAAATTTGTCACCGCATAGGATCCCAAACCCAACATCAGGTTTTCATTGATCCTGTTAAACTCGCTCTGATATGGTTCTACTTGGCCGAAAACGGACTGCGAGCAGAGAAATAAAGCAATAATTAGATGTGTTATTTTCATACTCCTGTTGAACGCCAGGGCATAGATAAAGTTCGCATCCGATTCACAAACTCATTATTTGATCAAAAAATCGTAAACCAAGGTGAAACCCGAACCATAACAAATGGTGTATATCGCTGCTTTGGTGGCCACCTCCTTTTTAGTAACCCCTTTATCAGAGGTCGCAAGTGACGTGATAATCATAATATCCCTGAAGCTTCTACTTGCATGATACCCATCTGTCAATCCTACCAAAAAGGTTGTGCTTCCAAAGAATTTCGCTCCAGCACTCGGATCACCATTTTTATATTTATTCCTCCAACTAATGTTAGGATCCCAATATTGGTGATTTTCAACCCCAGTAGTTCTTTCAAATTCATTGTAATGAAACAACAAATCTTGTGATAATCCATCTGCCGCACCGGCAAGAAAAAGCATTGCACAGATGGGAGCCTCTTTCTTTACGGATTCACTTTTGAGCCAAGTTAATACCGCATTGTTGCCGTTAGTGGTGGACGAGTCTATTTGAGCTTGGACTTGTACTGCTACAAGACAAATACTAATAACTACAGTTAGCCTCTTCAAAATTCCAGAATTTCCATTCCATTAAAATAACAAAAAAGCCCCTCCAAAACGGAAGGGCTTCCTATGTGGAGAAGATCGGGCTCGAACCGACGACCTCTTGACTGCCAGTCAAGCGCTCTAGCCAACTGAGCTACATCCCCAAATCATTAATTAGTTCATTTCTAAGCTCTTACTGATTCTTTACCAGTATTATCGTTAAAGTGAACGGGGCAAATTTAACTAAATACACGTTCAGCTGGCAGTTTACTGGCAGTAAATAAACAGTAAATTTTTGTCCATGTCAATCCTGGCCGTCACATTCCCATTTATAAAGAATTACAGATTTTTATGGGTACAGCTGTTTGAGTTTTGTTGCAATGGATTTAGCTCTTAGTTCAATTATATCTGGTGTCCACTCATTGACGTTTTGATTAAATAATCTGATATTATCTGTTAGTGGATCATATATTTTCCTTGACTTGTATAAGGTTTTCTTTTCATCAAACGTTTTATTTCCAATCTTGGAATTATTATCAGCGTGAGTGAGCATCATATTCCCAATACTGTAGATAGCTTTTTCTTGCTCTTCACCTGACATACTAGCCATAACTGGCCACTTACTTGATTCAATTGTCTGCGGAAGTGTATGTTCTAAGGAGGTTGTGACTAAGTTAATACCTTTTCTTGACTCTTCTTTGTATTGAATGGCAAATATCACCATTGTTGCTAGATCATTTTTCTTCCTGAAGGTTTTATGATTTAGAATTGTCTGATCATCAATTAGTGAAATCCTTAGGTCCTCAGTAATTGACAGGTTTTTTACTGCAAGAGTTGCATTCTCTAATGTATTCTCAAAATCGTTCGGGTTTATGTTAATTGACATTGCAATTTCTGGAAACTTCTTTTCTAAAACGTTAGCTACTTTATCAACCAAGTTTATGGTGAAGGTAATATTGAAAAGCTCTTCAAAAAGAGCCAAGATCTTATCACACAACTTAGGGCTAACGTTTTGCTGATTAGGCAAATAGTAGTCCAAAACTCGTAAGACTATTGAGTGCCACTGCACTGTCTTTGTTGAATTCAAAAGATTAATGGCATTAAATATTCTTGAGTCTTTTTGAAATGAACTTGATAGGGGTTTCTTAATATTCTTGAATGAATCTGCGCTTACACTTAGGTTATTTTGCAAAAAATCCATCATCTTAACAAAAGTAGAATGTCCTGAAAGCATTTTTTGATACTTAGAGTAGACTTGCTTTGTTGTTATATGACCATGTTGAGACATATATGCATATCTGACAAATTGAAACAGATTGTAAGTGTGATCCAGCTTGTTTGAGAATATTTCCGTCCAGATATTAAATATATCTTCACGTTCTTGATTATTAATGCCCGGTGTTTTTAAACAATTATTTTTTATAAGGTCTAGTGCAGAAACGTCAAGCCCTCTATCATTTAACACTTCAAAGTACTCAAAGGCCATGTCATATGAATCTACGGTAAATGGGATTATTCTAAACTGAGATAGTATAGATTCGGTAGCTCTTTTTAAGTAGTCTAATTTTTTAACAGTTGATGGCAGATTTTTCAATTGATCATCAAAGAACTTGTGCATTAATTTGAAGTTCTTATAAGAAACCTTATCACGGGTCTTGCTCTTATTCGCCTTAAAATTTAGTAAATGCTGCTCTTTACATATATAAGAGTTTTTCTCTCCTTCACCTTGATCATCATACAATGATAATGCTAAAGATCCTTTTGGATAATCAAAGGCTGCAGTTTGAATAAACTCTAAAAACTCATTTTCAAATAATGATTCATTCTCTGTAACAAGTCTAAATTCTCCATCTTTATTGTAAAGAACATTGAGAATTCTACTAGCTGTATTAATAAACTGTTGCTTTTGACTTTTGGGAAATTGACCACCATCATTGTCAAGGAGGTCCTCAATTAAATCTCTAATGATTGAAAGCGTAATTATGGTTGTAGTAAATCTCTGTTGACCATCAATCACATCTTTTTGTCCTTTTAGCGGTTGTCCATTTGAGGCAACCTTTTGAACGAATACTAATAGCCCGAAAAAATGGTCATAGTCATCACTGTCAATAATTTTTTCTAAGTCACTCTGGTAATCTGCTATTTCTGATTTGCCCCATGAATATGGGCGTTGAAAAGAGGGAATGAAAATTTTTTTGTAGTCTGATGAAAATAATATAGACTCTAATGTTGCGCTAATATTTGACATAATTCAACTTCTAAGTAAGAGTAATCTCTTGATTTGTTGTTATTGTGTGCTTTTCCTGAGTCAAGCTGTTGTCTTAATTCAATTCAGACAAATCCTTACAACATAGTGTGAATATAATAGACTTTGTTTTTATTTGAAAGGTACTCTATTTACTTTCCTATAAATTCAAAAGAAGGCTTATAAACTGAAATATTGTATAGAATCAGTGAGCACGGATTCAAGAGCCGTTGATCTTTTTAAATCTGCTCTTTTTTGTTCCTAGTATTTTATCTGTTCGTTCCTTAGCAAACTTTCTTTGAGCCTTGTGCTTTCTGAATTCAGCCCCACATGATTTAACCACATCAGGGGCTATTTCATTGACCCTTGTTTTAAGTCTATGGTATGTTGTCCTTACTAATGATATTTTACTCCCTTTTGTGTGAATTGCATTCCACAGTTTCATAGGATCATTTTCAATCAAAGTTGAAACCCTTGTATATTCTCCATTTATAAGAGCAGTATCCATGTCTCTTAGTTTTGTGCTAAGTGAGATTGGTGAGAGGGTTCTTCTCATATATAGACAAAATTGATGGAGCATCAAAGGTATTAAAATTGTGTAACATTATGTTAAATAGGAAGGCTTGAGTTATCAACGGATTTTCAACATAAAGTTAGTTATTTAGGGAGGTACTGATAGTGAGAGCTGGAGTCTTTACATGCCATACTATACGGCTCCCCTCCTACTGATAGAGTGTGGGTACCCCCTGTGCATGAAGAAGAAATACTGGGTTTTATTGACTCACATGATCTCTAATAATCCTGAGCACATAAAAATATAAATATAGCTATGACTGCACTGAAATTAAGTGCTGATACCTCTCCTCAAAACCTAAAACACATGATAAATAGAAGGGTGTGTCAATTTTTTCAGAGAGAGACTCAAACAATACTTGAAGCTCCTGAAGGGTTGCTTTCCTCTCTTCCTCAGTAAAACTACCCCAATACACAAATGAATTGGAAGACTCTAAAATTTTACGGTTCCTTTCAATGAAAGCTTCTTTTTCTGATTCAAAATCAATCTCTGATATAGGAACAGCTCTCTTTGCAACCAAGTGATTATAAATATCCCATTCTGAATAAGCTTGAATCCTAGGTTTGTTATGTGAGAAGAACGTACCACCACGGGCAATGATGCTGTAAATGTGATTAATAGTATTATAAAGATCTATCAACCTCTCACGCTCACCATGATAATTTTCATGATTATTTCTTTTCTTCAAGAAATATGTATAGCACAAGTAGTAATAGTCTTGACCCGTTTCACTTTTAAAGGTTATGTCCTCAAAGCTGTCATAGCTAGAGTGATAAGTGAAATCAGGGTCATTTACACTATCAGAGAAAAACTCCTTTCTCTGCTGAACCAGTTTGTTGTACTCTTCTTTAAGGACGTAATACTCTAGGGTTGGACTAGTTGAAATATACACTGTGTCCTCCTGGGCATAATGATTATTACTGTAAACGTCAGGGGCCACTGTGTCATTGTCCGGGTTTTGACAACCAGTTAAGACCATTAGGGTCATCAAATATGTATACAACCCCTTCATTTAGAACGGTACGGATTCAGAATCATCAATAGAGCTAGAGTTATAGATTTTGTCATACTCTTTCTTCCAATTATTCACCCTTTCTTCAGACCAGAATTCATCTGGCAATGGTAAACCCTCAGGATCAACTTTAACCAAAGTATCATGTGAGATAAATGAGTATGTATGATTTTCTTCAAGCTTTGAAATATCTATTGGACCTTGTCCTGATATAGAAAGCAAGCGGGTAATCAACTTATCCCTTTCCTCCGTTGAATTGTTATAAAACCAAAGAGCTATGTATGGCATTTGCTTGATCTTCCAACCATTTGTGAATTCTAATTCCAGATGTATAATCTTATACGGCTTATCACTTAAATAACGCAGTAACTCAGCAGTAGTAGTATGCTTCTTTACCATTTTCCTAACCGGATGCTTAGTACTCTTGCGCTGTCTGATGCCGTTATCAACCTGGTACAAAAGTGTTTTATGCTTGATTTCTAAATCCTTAAAATGAAGCAATAGCCAAAGGTTTCTTGTAGTATCAACCCCTAGACTAAAACTCTTCTGGTTTGAAAAGAGTTCAACACTTGAAATCAAATAGGACCACATACCTTTTAAATAGATTGATTTTTTCTAAATTCTTTAGAGTCTTCTAATACTTTATATAGTCCATGAGTTGATTCTGTATTGCATATGTCAAGAAAATTAAGATCCTTGAAGGGTAACGGGTTTTCATTTCTAATTTCAAATACACCACCAAAACTTTTAACTCTATCAATATTTTTTACATCTAATTGAAAGTTTTCCCAGTTCGGCTGAACGTTCAAGAATTCCCAAAATTCAAATTCTTCAACAATTTTTGTTTGCCCCTCAAAAATTATTGAACTGTACAATGGACAATATTTATGAGTATAGTTTTCTGTGTAATAATTTAAAAGGTCAGTAATTGCTGCGGAGCTCTCTAATTCACTGTTAAAACTAACTTCATCCTCAAATTTATGCTTTGGATCCTGAAATTTCTCTGTGTCTAATAGCAATAT
>JAKMGS010000055.1 GCA_022424815.1 Schleiferiaceae bacterium
TTTCTTGGGAGGCCGCTATTAAAAATGATGGATTAATTTGGGAGAATCATGTAAGCGATCTACAGGGCTGGAGAAATGCAGCGGGACAGACTTATGGAGTAAATAGTATTCCTGCGACGTATTTGATTGACGGCGAAGGGAATATTATCAAGAAGAACTTACGCGGTCAGGCGTTGAGAAATACCCTTGAGGTATTGAAGAAATAATTGGGCATTTTGGGTCCAATGAAAGAGTCCCCATAGTGGGACTTTTTTTATGGACGGAGGTGGCCGCTGACAAGGTGTCAGCGAGAAAGGAATTGGTAGGCATTTTGCCTTAGGTAGAGTAGATAAAAGTAAAATCCAACCCTAATGAGCGATAAAGATCAAGTAAACGAAGAAGGTTTGCACGAGGATGAAGTGCAACAGGAATTGGACCCTAATCAAGAGGAAATCACTGAAAATCAGGAGCATGACTTAGACTCAGTGGCGAAACTCGAAGATGAGTTGAAGGATTTAAAAGACCAGAATCTTCGCTTATATGCTGAGTTTGAGAACTTCCGTCGCCGCACTGCTAAGGAGCGTTTGGAGTTGATGGAAAGTGCCAACAAGGACACATTAACAGTTTTGCTGCCGGTATTGGACGATTTTGACAGAGCCTTGAAGAACATCGAGGAGACGGAAGCCAATGCGCCGGTGTTGGAGGGAATGAAGCTTATTTCGCACAAGTTGCAAGAGACTTTGAAAGGCAAGGGACTAAAGGAAATGGAGAGTACTGTGGGGCAAGCATTCGATGTAGAGACCATGGAGGCCATTACTCAGATTCCCGCTCCTACAGCGGAGATGGTGGGTAAAGTCATCGACGAGGTGGAAAAAGGCTATTTGATCGGAGAAAAAGTGATCCGCTACGCAAAAGTGGTAGTGGGCAAAGAAGCATAAGATGTCAAAAAGAGATTACTACGACGTACTGGGCGTAAGCAAGAGTTCCAGTCAGGATGAAATCAAAAAGGCGTACCGCAAGGTGGCATTGAAATACCATCCGGATAGGAACCCTGACGATAAAGATGCCGAAGATAAATTCAAGGAGGCGGCTGAGGCCTACGACGTACTGGGTAATGAAGAAAAGCGACGCAAGTACGACCAGTTCGGTCACCAAGCCTTTGGGGCGGGTGCCGGCGGAGGTGGTTTCCACGGCAACATGAATGATATATTCGACATGTTCGGAGATATTTTCGGTGGTGGCGGTGGCAGCGGCTTTGGTGGGTTTGGCGGTTTTGGTGGTGGCGGCAGAGCGCGCCAAGCTAAGGGATCAAACCTGCGCATCAAGGTGAAGTTGACCCTGGAGGAAGTGGCCAATGGCGTTGAGAAAAAGATTAAAATTCGTCGCGCAAAAATTGCGGACGGAGTCACGTTCAAGACGTGTAGCACATGTAATGGTGCCGGTCAAGTGCAGCAAGTAACCAATACTATTTTGGGCCAAATGCGCACTGCGGCTACTTGTTCAAGCTGTAGCGGTACGGGTAAGGTCGTGGATCAGAAACCTTCGGGTGTAGGGTCGGACGGTTTGGACCGCCAAGAAGAAGTGGTGAGCGTGAAGATTCCAGCAGGTGTGCAAGACGGCATGCAATTGCGTGTAGGCGGTAAAGGAAATGAAGTACTTGGCGGGATGCCAGGGGATTTGATTGTCCTAGTGGAAGAAATTGAGCACGAATCCTTGACGCGCGACGGTGAAAACTTACATTATGAGCTGAATTTGAGCTTCCCGGATGCAGCATTGGGTTGCAGCGTAGAAATCCCGTCAGTCAGTGGTCCCGTTAAAATAAATATTGATGCCGGTACGCAGCCAGGAAAGATTTTAAGATTGAAAAACAAAGGTTTGCCGAATGTCCAGGGCTATGGCAAGGGGGACCAATTAATCCATGTGAACGTATGGGTACCCAAATCATTGAGCAGTGACGAAAAGAAAGCTATTGAAAAATTGAAGGACTCGAAAAACTTTGAACCGAATCCCGGAAAATCAGACAAAGGATTCTTTGACCGCGTCAAAGAGATGTTCAGCTAACTTTTATACCTTATAGCTCCTGCCGTTGGCGGGAGTTTTTCGTTGAGATTATGATTAAAGCCACTAACGTTACCAAGCGCTACAGCCAAAAGCTAGCATTGGATGCCATCGACCTCAGCATTCCAAAGGGGAGTGTATATGGGTTGCTAGGGCCCAATGGCGCGGGGAAAACGTCATTCATTCGCATCATGAACCAAATCACTGCGCCGGACGAAGGCCAGGTGTATTTTGGTGATCGCGCCTTGCAACCTAGAGATATTGCGCGCATTGGCTATTTACCGGAGGAGCGCGGATTGTATAAAAAGATGAAGGTCGGCGAGCAGGTATTGTATTTAGCCCGATTAAAAGGCCTGAGCACCGCTGAAGCCAAACTTAGAGCGAAGAAATGGTTCGAGCGATTGGAGATGGCTGATTTCTGGGAAAAGAAAGTCGAAGACCTCAGCAAAGGAATGGCGCAAAAGGTGCAGTTCGTGACGACGGTGTTACACGAGCCGGAGTTGTTGATTTTTGACGAGCCTTTTACTGGATTCGATCCCATCAATACAAATTTGATTAAGCGTGAAATCCTGCGATTAAGTGAGGAGGGAGCGACCGTGATTTTCTCTACCCACCGTATGGAAAGTGTGGAGGAGATTTGTGACCATATAGGGCTGATCAATAATGGTCAGGTAATGGTAGAAGGTCCGCTATTAGATATACGCAAGCGTTACCAAAACGGTACGTATTCCTTTGTGGTCAAGGAGGCTGTTGAGCATTGGGGTGATGGCACGCTAATTCAAGAGAGCAAGCATCACACCGGCCACAGCTACACGTTGAAGTTTGAGTGTTACCCCGGGACGGTGGTCAGCGAGCTGGCTGCGAAGGGAACCTTGGTGGCCTTTGAAGAGGTGTTGCCAAGTGTGCAAGATATTTTTATTGAGATTGTCGAGAACGGCGCAAAATTGGTCCCACATGAATAACCCTATCCTACTCATTATTCAGCGTGAGTTTCTCTCGCGCGTTCGCAAGAGGACCTTCCTGCTAGTGACGATTCTAGGGCCTTTGGTCTTTGCTGCGCTATTGATCGTACCGGGGATTTTGGCCTCTATGCCTGAGGAGGATAAGAACGTCATTGTGCTAGACGAGGCGGCGTTGATTGTTCCTGAAAAGGGAAAGAATGAGTATCAGTTGGAGTATTTAGATCCTCGAGAAAATGACTTAGGCTCTGCTAAGAAATTCTTAGTAGAATCAAGTTACGATGCTTTATTGTACATACCTACAGGTGAAAATTGGGATCCAGACTTTATTAAAAATAATATTTTACTGTTCGGTAAGGAAGATCCAAGTATTAACATGGTCCAATTCCTTGATGGGGTTGTGGAGGACCGATTAAACAAAGAAAAGCTCCTTCGCAATGGAGTAGATCCCGAGGTAGTAGCCCAAAGTACAACCCAAGTAAGTATCAGAAGCTATACTATTGGTAAGGACGATGAAGAAGATCAGCAAAGTGCTACAGGCCTTAAAATGGGATTGGGCTATTTGGCAGGTGTATTGATATATTTCTTCATCTTCCTATATGCTGTAATGGTAATGCGTGGGGTTATCGAAGAAAAAAGTAATCGCATTGTAGAAGTTATTATTTCGAGTGTCCGTCCATTTCAATTGATGATGGGTAAAATTTTGGGCATAGGAGCAGTGGGTGTAGCTCAATTCATCATTTGGGTGGTACTTAGCGGAGGAGTTTATTTCGTGGTCACTAACTTCCTTTTCCCAGAAATGATTGCCACGCAGGCTGCCGCGGGACCAGAAGGCTCAGGGCTGAATCCAGTAACAGGATTTGAAATCTATGATCAGTTACGAGCCATTAACTTCCCTTTAATATTGAGTGGGTTTGTCTTTTATTTCTTCGGAGGTTACTTTTTATACAGTGCAATGTTCGCAGCACTAGGCTCAGCAATTGACCAGGAGGCTGATAGCCAACAGTTCATGATGCCGGTTACCGTCCCTATGATCATTGCATTAGTGACTGCTGCTAATGTTATTCAAGATCCAAATGGAGATTTAGCATTCTGGATGAGTATGATTCCGTTTACCTCTCCTATTTCGATGATGATTCGATTACCATTTGGCATACCTATTTGGGAAGTAATTCTTAGTGGGGCTATCTTAATAGTCACATTCTTTGCAATGGTAGCTTTGGCCAGTAAGATATACCGGGTCGGAATACTGATGTATGGGAAGAAAGTAACCTGGAAAGAATTGTATAAATGGTTGAAACATTAAATGAATTTGGCGCTCAGCTTGGGGATTTCCTGAGTATGGAGCTTTGGCAGAGCAATAACTTCCGCTTGAGCGTGAAAGGATTGCTTCAGGTATTTGCCATCTTATTGGCGGCTAGATTCTCTATATGGACATTGAATCGCACCCTCAGCACCTCTCTAGGCACCAATGCAATAGAAGAAGGACGGCGCTATACCATAGTACAGATTTCGAAGTACCTCATTTACACGGTGGCCTTTGTCATAGCATTAGAGACCATTGGGGTGAAGGTGACCGCTATCCTTGCGGCTTCTACTGCCCTATTTGTTGGTTTAGGTCTCGGTTTACAAGATGCTTTCAAAGACCTGTCCTCCGGGGTAATTATTTTGATGGAGCGCACCTTGAGTGTGGGCGATATCATACAAATGGGGGAGCAGATCGGCAAGGTTGAATCTGTAGGTTTGCGTACGACTGCCGTACGAACTCGGGATGATATTTTAATTATCATGCCAAACCACAAGATGACGAACGAGACAGTAATCAATCTCACACATAGCGAGGATACCACTCGTTTTTCAGTTCGTGTAGGGGTAGCCTATGGTACAGATACCACTCAGGTGAAGCAGATACTTCAACAAATCGCAGCGGATCATCCAGAATCTGACCCAATGCATGATCCACAGGTAATCCTGAAAGACTTTGGCGATAGCGCCTTGATTTTCGAACTCTTCTTTTACACCCGAAACCTATTTTTCGTGGAGAAAATAAAGAGTGAAATACGATTTGAAATTGACCGGAGGTTCCGCGAATCTGGTATTACAATTCCATTCCCGCAACGTACGGTTTGGCATATGAACCCTGAAAATAAATAATCGATGAGTCGCATTCTAATTATTGAAGACGAAGAAGGTATCCGCCGTGTATTGAAGAAAATCTTACTCGAAGAAGACTCATCTCATGAAGTCCAAGAAGCTCCTGATGGCAAGTCAGGTGTGGAAGCTTTCGGTGATGGAGTCTGGGATTTGGTCTTTTGTGATATCAAGATGCCTCACATGGACGGTACAGAGGTCTTAGAACGTATGATGGCTATTAACGCAGAGGTACCCGTGATCATGATTAGTGGACATGGCGATATCAATACGGCCGTTGATTGTTTGAAGAAAGGCGCGTTCGATTATTTACCAAAGCCACCAGATTTGAACCGATTACTTAGCACTGTCCGAAATGCATTGGACAAAAAGAGCTTGGTACAAGAGGTAAAGACCTTGAAGAAGAAGGTGAGCAAGAAGTACACCATGGTTGGTGAGAGCGTGGGCATGGAGGAATTGAGATCACTCATTGAAAAGGTGGCGCCGTCGGAGGCTCGCGTGTTGATTACGGGGCCAAACGGCAGCGGAAAAGAATTGGTCGCGCATCATATTCATGAGAAGAGCGAGCGCAGTGGTCAGCCGTTGATTGAAGTCAACTGTGCAGCCATTCCCTCTGAGCTTATTGAAAGTGAACTTTTCGGTCACAAAAAAGGAGCCTTTACTGGGGCGCAGAAAGACCGCAAGGGAAAATTTGAATTAGCCCATGGAGGAACTCTCTTCCTCGATGAGATTGGCGACATGAGTTTGAGTGCACAGGCTAAGGTACTACGAGCTCTGCAAGAGCATAAAATTACTCCGGTAGGTGGCGATAGAAGTATTAAGGTGGATGTTCGTGTATTGGCGGCAACCAACAAAGACTTGCGTAAAGAAATAGCTGAGGGTAGATTCCGTGAAGATCTATATCACCGTTTAAGCGTTATTGTGATTGAAGTACCAAGATTGAACGACCGCAAGGTTGATATCCCAGCGTTGGCAGAGCACTTCTTGAAGAATGTTGCGAGTGAATACGGCTCGGCGCAGAAATCCATTGCCTCAGGGGCCATTACAGCTTTGCAGGATTACGACTGGACAGGAAATATCCGAGAGTTCCGCAATGTAATGGAGCGTTTGCACATCTTAGGCAGTACAGAAATTTCCCGTGAGGATGTGCTGAAGTTCGCGCATAAATAAGCGTACTTTTGTCGCAGTAAAAGTAAACCCATGGATTTCCCAAAATTCTTAGTAGCTGACAACACGGACCTTCAAGAAGCAGTATTTATTGTGCATACCGAATTCCCAGCGTTCATTTTAAACCTGGAGAACGACGAAGTGAAGTGGTTGGACGACATCACGGATGAACGCGAAGGCGACCTGACCAAGACCTTGGAAGGGCTCATCGCAGAAGCCGAAGATTTCTACACTCGCGAAGTCGAGCGCTACAACCTGTAAGCCACTGTGGCCTATAGTTGGACAACATACCGCACCCAATATGGGGTGAGCTTGAAACTTGCCTATCCTGTGATGGTGGGCCAGTTAGGTCAAATCCTCGTATCCGTCGCCGACTCCATCATGGTCGGTAAATTCCTAGGAACCATTCCCCTTGCGGCCATCTCCTTAGCCGTCTCAATCTTAATCATCCCCATGGTTTTCGCAATCGGCGTGGCCTTTGGGTTAACCCCGTTAATTGCGGGAGCGGACGGGAAAGACGATCCTGCTGAGGCCGTGAAGTATTTCAAAAACGGGCTCGTGCTCAACTCCATCTTAGGCTTATTGGTCTATGGGGTCTTGGCCATTTTTGCCCAATTTGCCCATCTTCTGGGACAAGACGAACGTGTGGTTTCTGAAGCCATGCCGTACTTGCACATTGTAGGATTCTCTATAGTTCCAATGATGGCCTTCTTCGCCTTTAAGCAGTTTGCGGAAGGGTTGAGCGATACTAAAGCGGGCATGCGTGTGAGTTTAGTAGCGAACTTATTGAACATCCTTTTGAACTACCCTTTGATTACCGGTTGGGGGCCATTTCCAGAATTAGGATTGGCGGGTGCCGCAGTCTCCACCCTAGCGACACGATTCTTGATGGTTGCAGGAATGGCCATCTACATTCGAAAGCATAGGAAGTTCGCCTCTTACTGGTCACATTGGAGAAGTACAGAAATTACTTGGCGCAGCATTCGCGATATTCTTACTATTGGGGTGCCGAGTGGATTGCAGTTGGTGTTTGAAGCCGGTGCCTTCGCCATGAGCGGGGTGATCGTGGGAATGATTGGTCCCGTACAGCAAGCCGCGCATCAAATTGCCTTAAATATTGCCTCGGTCAGTTACATGATGGTCAGTGGCCTAGGAGCTGCAGCAACCATTCGCGTGGGGAATCAGCTCGGGAAACGAGATATCCCAATGCTCCGATTGGCTGGACAAAGCTTGTTCCACCTTACCCTAGCCATGATGGTGTTGACGATGATCTTATTGATTGGTCTTCGAAATTTTTTGCCGGAATTCTATAGCTCAGATCCTGAAGTATTGCAATACACTGCTGTACTCATGATTGCCGCAGGAATCTTCCAATTACCCGACGGGCTACAGGCTACCACTTTGGGTGCCTTAAGAGGGGCGCAGGATGTAAACATCCCGACCATTATTGCATTTGTGGCCTATTGGGTCATTGCCGTACCGATGTGTTATTACCTCGGTATTAGTGAGAACATGGGACCTCTTGGGGTATGGATAGGGCTCACCATAGGATTGCTCCTGGCGTCCATAGCCCTGTATTGGAGATTCCAGCACAAAGTGCGACGCATCGATTAAGCCGCGATTCCCGCGCGCTTCAATAGCGCATCTACCTTCGGCTCTCGCCCTCGGAACTTCCTGTACAATTCATCGGGCGCTACGGTACCGCCGCTGCTCAGTACTACCCCAAAATCCGTGGCTACGGTTTCATTGAAAATCCCCTCTTCTTCGAAACGCTCAAAAGCATCTGCATCCAACACCTCAGCCCATTTATAGCTGTAGTATCCTGCGCTGTATCCACCTTGGAAAATATGACTAAAGGCCGTGCTTGCCAAAGTACCTTCTAACGATTCAAATAGTGAGGTTTCCTTCAAGGCCGCTGCTTCGTGCTCGGCCACCGATCCTGTGAAGGGTTCGGTGCGGGCGTGCCAGCTCAGGTCCAAATACCCGAAGTTGAGTTGGCGGAGGGTCATATACCCCTCTAAATAAGTTTGGCTTTCTTTGATCTTATCTATGAAGGATTGAGGCAAAATTTCTCCTGTTTCATAATGCTTGGCAAACAAGGCCAAAGCCTCGGGCTGGTAGCACCAATTCTCCATAATCTGAGAAGGCAGTTCCACAAAATCCCAATATACTGACGTCCCCGTTAAGGAAGGATAGGTACCCTTGGCCATCATCCCATGCAGTGCATGACCAAATTCATGGAACAAGGTAGTCACCTCGTTGAAGGTCAATAATGAAGGTTTAGTCGCCGTCGGTTTTGTGAAGTTACAGACGATGCTGATGTGCGGTCGCACCTCGGTGCTTTCTTCAGCATACATACTACGGTAGCTGGTCATCCAAGCACCCGCACGCTTTCCGGCCCTTGGGAAGAAATCTGCATAGAATAGACTGAGGAATGTACCCTCGCGATCAAAGACCTCGTAGGCATCTACATCTTCGTGGTATACACTCACCGCATCCGTCGGCTTGAAGGTCAAGCCAAAAAGCTTACCCGCCACTGCAAACGCGCCGTTCAACACATTTTCCAATTGGAAGTACGGTTTCAACGCCTGGTCGTCCAAGCTCAGTGTTGCCTTCTTCAACTTTTCTGCCCAGTAGCTAAAGTCCCACGCTTGCAAAGGCATTTCAGCGCCATCACTTGCCGCAAAATTACTCACCTCGGCCAGATCTTTCTGAGCTGCAGGAGTTGCGACTGTCTTGAGGTGGTCGAGAAACTCAAATACCGCCTCAGGTGTTTTAGCCATGCGCTTGCTCAAGGTCAATGCCGCATGAGATCCGAAGCCCAATAAGTTGGCACGTTCTAATCGCAGGTTGACGATCTCGCGAATAACTTCCTCATTGTTGTTGTCGTTTGCTTGTGCACCACGAGAGCCATAAGCTGTATAGAAATGTTTGCGCAACCCTGCGTTCTCGGCGTATTTCATGACGCTGATGTAGGTCGGCATATCCAAGCCAAGGAGGTAGCCTGTTTTATCTTTTGAAGTAGCCAATTCTGCCGCAGAATCCACCACATCTTCCGGCAATCCAGCCAGTACCGCCACATCCTCTGTATGGTATTCAAACGCTTGTGTCTCCGCCAACACATGCTCCCCAAAAGTCAAACTCAAGGTGCTCAAACGCTCGTTCAGCGACTTTAATCTGTCCCGGTCAGCGCCTTGCAACAACGCCCCATTGCGCACGTAGCCTTCATAGGTCTCCTTCAGCAGTCGTTCCTGCTCTGAGGTCAACCCCTCTTCAGCGTTATCCACGACGGCTTTAACGCGCAAGAACAATGGTTCGTTCAATAAGGTCTGACTACTGAACGCGGTAAGTTTGGGTGAAAAGCTGCGCGCAATTTCTTGAATCTTGCTTTTGGTTTCCGCGCTGTTCAAATTGAAAAAGCAGCTGCTGATCATATTCAACTCGTTCGTCGAAAACTCCAGTGCCTCTAACGTATTGGCGAAAGTGGGCGCGTCCGGATTTGCCACAATGGCTTCTTGACGTTGCTCAGTCACCGCGATCCAATGATCGAGGGCGGGCATAAAATGTGCTGGGGCTATGGCGGCGAAGTCCAAACTGCCGTGTGCAGTCTGAGGAAAATCAATCAGTGGGTTCATAAGGGCAGTGCTAATTTCTCTTTCAAAGATAACGTGTAGCGCGCGCAATACCTACCTTTGAACTATGGCAAAAGAGCGAGTAAATTGGGCCTTAAGCGGAATGACCTGTGCGGGTTGTGCACATAGCGCGCACACCATTGCAGAAGGGATGTCCGGCATTTCTAAGGTCCAAGTCCGCTACGCCAGCGGCGCCTTCAAAGCGACCATTGACCTTGCCACATTCGACCTACACAACCTCAAGGAAAATTTGGCCAAAGCCGGGTACGGACTCACCACTGAGTACCGCACGCCGCAAGAACGCATCTCCAGCCAACAGGCGACCTTGAAGCGCAAGCGCAATGAATTAATCCTTGCCTCCACCCTAGCCCTTCCCTTGCTTGTGATTGGAATGATGCACCTCAAGGCACCGTGGATGATGGGGGTCCAATTCTTTCTTGCCCTGGCCCTCACCGCCTACTTTGGTCATCGCATCCACAAAAAGGCCTTTCAACTTGCCCTCAACCTCGCCACAAACATGGACACTCTTGTGTCCCTAGGCTCTTTGGTCGCCTTCACCTTTTCCATCGCGGGTTGGATCAACCACCAACACCAGCAGATCTACTTCGAAAGTGCGGGACTCATCATCTATTTCATCCTCATCGGCAAGTACCTCGAGGACCGCGGCAAAGCTTCCAACAGCAAGGTGTTGGCGGAGCTTATTGCCCTTCAGCCACAGCAGGCATTGCGTGTGGAAAATGACAAAGAAGAACGTGTACCAGTGGAGCTTTTAGAACTAGACCAATTCATTCGTATCCAACCCGCCGAACGCGTGCCTGTGGACGGCATAGTCGTCGAAGGACATTCTACCATAGACGAAAGCACCTTCACCGGCGAACCCCTGCCTGTAGATAAAAAACAAGGTGCCAAGGTTTGGGCAGGCACCCTGAACGGTTCCGGTGGGTTACTGGTCCAAGTGACCCACACCGGCCGTACCAGCGCGCTCGGAAATATTATCGATGCCGTGGTCGAAGCTCAAGGGACGGCCGCACCCATAGAAGCATTGACCGACCGCATATCGAAAATCTTTGTGCCTACCATCCTAGCTCTGAGCTTGGCCACCGGAGTGTTTTGGCACTTCTACATGGACAGCCCAAAGGCCTTGATCTACGCCATCGATGTGCTGGTCATTGCTTGCCCGTGTGCCTTGGGACTCGCCACTCCGTTGGCCATGGTTGCCGCCACGGGAATGGGCAGTAAAAACGGTTTATTGATTAAAAATGCGGCGGCCCTACAAACTGCCCAAGATTTGAAATTTGCGCTGCTGGATAAAACGGGCACCTTGACCCTAGGGGCACCAACGGTCTTAGAACTTAATTGGCCCCAGGAACATTCAGACTTCCAACTCCAGGCCTTGACCGCGCTGAACTCAAAGGGGACACACCCTTTGAAC
>JAKMGS010000147.1 GCA_022424815.1 Schleiferiaceae bacterium
AGGTAAGAAAAAAGCCCCTTCATTGTTTGAGCAACGAAGAGGCTTTACTTCAAATTCTTAATCTTCAATGGCTGGAAGAATCTTCGTACTTACCGCGCCAAAACCGATGCGAACTTCGCCATTTTCACAATGGCCGCGCATGCTTATGGTGTCGCCGTCTTCAATGAAGGTACGCGTCTCTCCGGTATCCAAAGTAATGGGCTCTTTTCCAGCCCAGCTCAGTTCCAACATTGAGCCATAGCTGTCTTTCGACTTTCCAGAAATGGTCCCTGAAGCCATCATGTCGCCGGCATTTATATTACAGCCGTTCACTGTATGATGTGCCAACTGTTGACGCTGGTTCCAGTACATGTATTTGTAGTTCGAACGTGAAATTACGGTCCCATTTTTTCCTTCTGGGGCCAATTCTACTTCTAACTTAATATCATAATTATTCTTGCCCTCCGTTTTCAAATACGGCAGCACAGGGGGATCTTGAACGGGTCCTTCTACTTTAAAGGGCTCCAAAGCATCCATGGTCACCACCCAAGGGCTGATGCTTGATCCAAAGTTCTTTCCAAGGAACGGGCCAAGCGGCACATATTCCCACTTTTGAATATCACGAGCGCTCCAGTCATTGAACAACACCATTCCGAAGATGTATCCGTCTGCTTCCTCAGCTTTTATACGCTGTCCCATAGGCTTGCCTTCGCCGGTAATGAATGCCAGCTCAAGTTCGAAATCCATACGGATGCTTGGGCCAAAAGTTGGTGCATCGGCACCCGGTGCCATGCGCTGTCCTTTCGGGCGGTGTAAGTCTACACCGCTAATCACAATAGAAGAGCTTCTTCCGTGATATCCCACTGGAATGTGCTTCCAGTTCGGCAACAAAGCATTTTCGGGATCGCGGAACATCTTTCCTACGTTGGTTGCATGCTCGATAGAGCTGTAGAAGTCCGTATAATCTTGCACGAAAACGGGCATGAGCATCTGCACTTGACTTACTGGGAAAAGTGCTTTGTTTTGATGTGCAACATTATTTTTTAGGGCCTCATTATTTTCGTCAAAAATTTCAGCCAATCTGTTGCGTACTGCTCTCCATACCGGTCGGCCTAGGGCAATAAAATCATTCAATGTATCCTGCAAGAACACATCGTCCGGCAGATCTATGCCGTCAAAATAGCCGAGCTGATGTAGAACGCTCAGGTCAATTGCGGTATCCCCGATCCGTGTTCCAGTAGTGATGATATCATCTTCGGGAATGAATACCCCGAACGGTAGGTTTTGAATGGGGAAATCACTTCCTGCTGGAACAGGAATCCAACTCTTTCTTGAAGGGTCGTTCGCTAATAGGTTCATTAATTCGTGTATTTGGGTTAGAGGGTTCCTCGGTTTTCTTGCTCTCGTTCGATGGCTTCAAATAGGGCTTTAAAGTTCCCCTTCCCAAAGCTTGTCGCGCCCTTGCGCTGAATGATTTCAATGAAAACGGTCGGGCGGTCCATTAAGGGTTTAGTGAACAGCTGGAGCAAGTAGCCTTCATCGTCGCGGTCCACGAGAATTTTGTATTTCTTCAAGACTTCCATATCCTCGTCGATAGCACCTACACGATCTTTTAAATCATCATAGTAGGTGTCCGGAACATCCAAAAACTCTACGCCGCGCTCACGAAGCTCGTGAATGGTATGAATAATATTATCTGTTGCTAACGCTAAATGCTGTACACCAGCACCGTTGTAGAAGTTGATGTACTCTTCAATCTGTGAGCGTTTCTTGCCTTCGGCCGGCTCATTGATTGGGAATTTGATACGGCCATTGCCGTTGGACATCACCTTAGACATCAACGCAGTGTATTCTGTAGAAATATCCTTATCGTCGAAAGAGATGATTTGAGAGAAGCCCATCACCTCGGCATAGAACTTCACCCAAGTGTTCATCTGACCCCAATCTACATTTCCCACCATATGATCAATGTATTTCAGGCCAACAGGTCCTGGCTGGTACTTTGGACTGCGGGTAACGTAACCCGGCAAAAACGGCCCGTCGTACTCATTGCGCTCTACAAACATGTGTACCGTCTCGCCATAAGTATAGATTCCAGAAGTCACTACCTTTCCATAGGCATCTTCAATGACTTTAGGTTCTTGAAACGGCTTCGCACCGCGTTTGGTTGTTTCCTCAAAAGCTTTCTTGGCATCAGGCACCCAAAGCGCCACAAACTTCACCCCGTCACCGTGGTCGTTGAGGTGTCTGTTGATGTCGCTGTCTTTCACCATGGAAGAGGTGATCACCAAGCGAATTTTATCTTGTTGGAGCACATAGGAAGTGCGATCGCTTACGCCTGTTTCTAATCCTGCATAGGCGACCTCTTGGAAGCCAAAAGCTGTTTTGAAGTAATAGGCACTTTGCTTGGCGTTGCCCACGTAGATTTCTACGTGATCAGTGCCCCAAAGTTCTAGGAAGTCTTGGGCGTCTTCGTATTGTTTAGGTAATGTGTTGGTCATTGCAATAGGTTATTTGATCCAGCTCTTGTGGTAATCACCAGCGTCAAGAGCGAGGGCTTGTTCTGTTATTTTTAGTGGCGCAAAAGTATCAACCATTACGGCCAATTCTAGCGTCTCTTTTTTCCCAATACTCGCCTCGTAGGTGCCAGGGTGTGGTCCGTGAGGGATGCCTGCGGGGTGTAATGTAATCTGTCCCCGTCCAATGTTGTTGCGCGACATGAAATCTCCGTCGACGTAATACAAGACTTCATCAGAATCAATGTTGCTATGATTGTATGGAGCCGGGATCGATTCTGGGTGGTAGTCATACAATCGCGGTACAAACGAACAGATGACAAATGCCCCAGTTTCGAAGGTCTGATGCACCGGTGGCGGCTGATGAACTCGCCCAGTAATCGGTTCAAAATCATGGATGCTGAAGGCATACGGGTAATTAAACCCGTCCCAACCTACAACGCCAAATGGATGAGCTGCATAGGTGTATGTGTGTAGCATATCTTCTTTCTTCACCTTCATGGTAAAGTCTCCTAATTCATCATGTGCTGCACCCAACACGGGCGTACGCAGATCCCGCTCACAATACGGACTGTGCTCAAGCAATTGCCCAAACCAGTTGCGGTAACGCTTCGGAGAATATACCGGGTGGCTGCTCTCAATGATAAAGAATCTATTGTCGGTGGTATCGAAGTGAAACTGCTGAATCATCCCGCGAGGAATTACCAGATAATCGCCTTCAGAAAAAGGCAATTCTCCAAACTGCGTCTTCAATGTTCCGCTCCCCTCATGCACAAAAACCACCTCGTCGTTTTGCGCATTTTTATAGAAGTAATCCGTCATGGATGTTGTGGGGGCAGCAAGAGTGATGGTACAATCTTTATTGGTCAGGACAGGCACGCGACTTTCTAAATAATCTTCTGTCGGCATTACGTCAAACCCTTTTAGACGGTAGGCCTTCATGTTTTTCTCAACGGCAATCTTCGGTGCAATATCGATGCTTTCGCCCACCTCTTTCACCATGGTTGGCGGATGATTGTGGTACAACAAAGAGGACATGCCGTCAAAGCCTATAGTCCCGAAAAGTTCTTCATGATACAACTCACCATTTTCCTTGCGGAACTGGGTATGACGCTTGTGTGGAAATTGTCCTTGCTTTTGATAAAACGGCATAGGATTGACTCTTTAGTTTGTGCGGGTTCCCTACAAATATACACTACTTTAGAGGAGTTAAAATCTCACCTATGTCATTGCACAAAGACCTTGGAAAACAACTGTTCGATTCTTTGAATTCTGGCCAGAGCATTGCGCCTATCCGTGACCACATCGACAATAATGTCGACGCCGCTTACGCTGTGCAGAAAGAGCTGGTTGCCCTTCGCAAGGAAAGAGGCGAGAAAGTGGTGGGAAAAAAGATCGGTTTGACCTCTTTTGCAGTTCAAGAGCAGTTGGGTGTAGATCAACCGGATTACGGTATTCTTTTCGACACCATGGACGTTTCGGCCAGCGGCAGTTTTGATACGTCAAAAGCCATATTGCCAAAGGTGGAAGGCGAACTGACCTTCGTGCTTGGCAAAGACATCACTGCGAGCAACATTACTA
>JAKMGS010000056.1 GCA_022424815.1 Schleiferiaceae bacterium
CATGCCAAAATCACTGACCATAGCCATCGACGGACACAGTTCCACGGGTAAGAGTACCCTGGCAAAGGAATTGGCCAAGGCTTTGGGCTATATCTATGTGGATTCCGGCGCGATGTATCGTGCAGTTGCTCTTTTTGCCCTGAGAAACCAATGGGTCATTGCAGCCACCGGTTGTCAAGAGGATAAGATCAACCAATCCTTGCCTGATGTACAGATTTCCTTTAAACTCGATGCGCAGGGAGTGAATGCCACTCATTTGAACGGCGAACGCGTGGAAGAAGAAATTCGTACCATGGAGGTGAGCAATGTGGTCAGCCATGTCGCTAAACTTGTGCCGGTACGCAGACATTTAGTAGCCCTTCAACAAGCCATGGGCCCTGATGGCGGGGTAGTGATGGACGGCCGCGATATAGGTACCGTGGTGTTTCCAAATGCGGAGTTGAAAATCTTTATGACGGCCTCAGATCAAGTACGTGCCGAACGTCGCCAACAGGAACTCGCCGCCAAGGGCCAACACTGGACTGTTGCTGAGGTATTGGAAAACCTTCAGTCTAGAGATAAGGCGGATATGGAGCGCGCAGATTCTCCGCTTATTGCAGCCTCAGATGCTCGGACCTTAGACAATAGCGAGATCACCAAAGCGGAACAATTCGATTTGGTGTTGGCGTGGGTAAAAGAGTTGGAAGCTTAGGCGTTACGTGTCGCAAGCACGGTAATACCGCCCTTTACAACATCACCTTCTTTGACCTTGATATCGCTGTCCAGCGGCAAGAAGAGATCCACACGAGATCCAAATTTGATGAAACCAAATTCTGAACCTTGGGCAGCCATATGACCTGTTTTGGCGTACATCACGATGCGTCGTGCTACCGCACCCGCAATCTGACGGAAGACCACCTTGCCCCAGTTTTCATTCTCCACGGCTACTGTAGTGCGTTCGTTCAACGTGGAGCTCTTCGGGTGCCATGCCACTAGGAATTTGCCTGGGTGATGAATGGCATCGGTTACTTTACCGCCTAATGGGTAGCGGTTTACGTGCACATTGAACGGCGACATGAAAATGGACATTTGAATACATTTGTCCTTTAAAATCTCATCTTCAAATACTTCCTGGATGGTCACCACCTTTCCGTCCGCAGGGCAAAGCATGCCTTTCGGATTGATAGTAATGGTGCGGGTAGGATTGCGGAAGAATTGCAAAACAATGGCATATAGTACAACACTTACAGCGAGCACAGCCAGTTCCAACCAGGCCAATTCCGTTAACCATTGCACAAGGCCATTAATTACGACCAAAGCAAGAAATACAACGGCTAGGGTGCCTTTACCTTCTCTATGTAGTTTCATATCATGTATTGATAAATGAGTATCGCGATGGGTGCCGCGGTAAGAAAGCTATCTAATCTATCCAAGGCCCCGCCATGACCCGGCAAAAATACACCGGAATCTTTCACATCAGCCTCGCGTTTTAAGGAAGAAGCGACTAAATCTCCAAAAGGGGCAGTAATGGATACTACAGCTGCTAATACAAGGGCCACATCTACATCTAGAAGATCCCAATAATGATTAACCGCGAAGCCGGTAATCATCGTTCCCACTACGCCGCCGGCAAATCCTTCAATGGTTTTCTTAGGACTGAGTTTCGGTGCAAAGGGACGTTTTCCGAACGAGCGACCGGCCAAATAGGCGAAAGTATCTGATGCCCAGATCATGGTAAAGATGAATAAGATTAACTCTGAGAAATCTCGCGTGGTCTGAATAATCAGGGCCATGGGGAGGAACACATAAGCCAGCGCAAATAATCCGCGGCGCATTTCATGCGCCGGACGCTCCGCACGCAACAAGGCTAATACCATCATGATTCCTATTGCTAATGTGGCGCTGATGATCTCTTCTGGTCCGCCCCAATTTCCGATGGCTCCCCAAATTAAAAATAGCGATGTGAAGGTTAATAATGGTAATCTGCTCTGCACATCGAGGATTCGCGCCACCTCATTTAGCAATAAAAGCGTGAATAAAGCCAGCATATATGTGCCGTATGGGGTAAAGCCCAAAATACCGATGAGGCCACCGGCATAAATAAAGCCGAAGAGTGCGCGTTTTCCCATTAAACCTCGTCCTCTATTAAGATCAAGAATACAGTTCTCCCTTTATTTGGATCTGCAGAAGCTAATTCTACTGCTTGATCATGAGGTGCGCGTATGACTGAAATATTGGTAGGTCTATGCTCACGGTATTTTTGATTTATCGCAGTCATTCCATCTCTAAGGCTATCCACAATCTGCGAAGTATATGCAATGAGAACGTGATGTTTTGGTAAATCACTTAATTTCCTCCCCCCGGTATGGTGAGAGTGAATCATTATTCCACCGTTGAATGCTATTAATGCCTCGCAATTTGTCATTACCACAGAGAATTGACCATCGTTTTCAAAAGTTGATGCCAGCTTGATGCTGTTACTCCAATCAGCCAACCCCGAACTTGCTATAAATAACCCTTTCCACCCTTGTGAGTCTGCATATAGTTGAAGTTCCGTAATGGCTTCCTCTTTAGAAGGGCAATAGATAAAATTTCCGCCCCCACTGGTAAATTGAGCGACAAATCTTTCGTCAAGAGGCCGTTCTTCTTTAGGAGCAAATTTACCGAGTTCTTCATCTTCCGAAGAAGTCCTGAGTAGACGGCGCTTTAGCTTAGAGAAAAATCCGTTTTGAGGGTCCATAATGCAGATATAAATCAAAAATAAGGTGTGATTCCTTATTTATCACTTACCAGACGTTGAGCTATCAACAAAAAAGCCGTACCCAAGGGCACGGCTTTTTATTTTGATAATCAGTATGTTATCATTCTTTTGACGATTCAGAGTCTTTTTCTTCTGTCTCTAAAACTTCTTCCTGAATAACATCTTCTTCCTTGTCCCATGGACGAGGACCGAAAATTTCCTTTACGTTCTCCTTAAAGATGACTTCTTTGTCCAAAAGTAATTCGGCCAATTGGTCGAGTTTATCTCTATTGGAACGTAACAATTCAATGGCACGTTGGTATTGTCCTTCGATGATAGTACTGATTTCCTTATCAATTTTCTCAGCCGTGGTTTCTGAATACGGTTTTTGCATGTATTCACTCTGGCCTTGGCTGTCGTAGTACGTAATGTTTCCCAGCTCGTCATTCAAACCGTAGATGGTTACCATGGCACGAGCTTGCTTGGTCACTTTTTCCAAATCACTTAAGGCCCCGGTAGAGATCTTATTGAACACTACATGCTCTGCGGCGCGACCTCCCATGGTAGCAGCCATTTCGTCAAGCATTTGCTCTGTCGTGGTAATTTGGCGCTCATCCGGTAGATACCATGCAGCTCCTAAGGAGCGACCGCGTGGAACAATAGTGACCTTCACTAGTGGGGCGGCATGCTCTAGTAACCAGCTGACAGCAGCGTGACCCGCTTCGTGATAGGCGATGACCTTTTTCTCTTGTGGTGTAATGATCTTGGTTTTCTTTTCTAACCCTCCAACGATGCGGTCTACGGCATCTAAGAAATCTTGTTTACCCACGTGTTTGTTTCCTTTACGTGCAGCAATCAATGCGGCTTCATTACAAACATTGGCAATATCTGCTCCAGAGAACCCTGGGGTTTGCTTGCTCAATAATTTTACATCGACAGAATCATCGGTCTTGATTCCTTTGAGATGGACCTTGAAAATGTCTTCCCTTTCATTGAGTTCGGGAAGATCTACGTAAATGATTCGATCAAATCTACCCGCGCGCATCAAAGCACGGTCTAAGATATCGGCGCGGTTAGTAGCCGCCATAATGATCACATGCTCATTTGTTCCAAAACCATCCATCTCGGTCAAGAGTTGGTTTAGCGTATTCTCTCGTTCATCGTTTCCTCCGGTGAAATTGTTTTTTCCACGAGCTCTACCGATGGCGTCAATTTCGTCGATGAATATGATACATGGGGATTTTTCTTTTGCTTGCTTAAAGAGATCACGCACTCGTGAGGCACCAACGCCTACAAACATCTCCACGAAATCTGAACCGCTGAGTGAGAAGAACGGCACCTTCGCCTCCCCGGCTACGGCTTTGGCAAGTAGGGTTTTACCGGTTCCCGGAGGCCCGGAAAGCATGACGCCTTTTGGAATGCGGCCGCCGAGCTCCGTGTATTTCGTGGGATTCTTTAGAAAATCAACGATTTCAAGAACCTCTTCTTTAGCGCCAGTCATACCCGCCACTTCATTAAAAGTGGTTTTTACTTCAGTGTCCTTGTCGAAGACTTTGGCTCGAGATTTACCAATATTAAATATTTGACTACCGCCTCCTCCTCCAGGAGCACCGCCTGACATGCGTCGCATGATAAACATCCATATTGCAATCATGATGACTAATGGTAGCACCCATTTTATAATGTCACCCAAGAAGTTTTCTTGACTTTCGTAAACAATAGCTATCTCATCCTCGCTAGGTTGCTGAGAATAAAATTCTTTTACGTTTTGTTCGAAGGTCTCCGCCGGATACTGGAAAGCGTAATGCGGTCCTGGGTTTATTTCGCCGCCCCAATTTGATTCACGAACGTCAGCATATTTCTCTGCATCGCGAAGGACATCCTCTTTGATGAAAACTTGAATGCTTTTCTCGTTGATGATTTTTACTCGGTCAACTTCACCTAATTCTAGGGCTGCCTCAAATTCTTGGTAATCATAATCTTTTGCAGTGAAAGTCATTGCACTGAAAATATTCATACCAATGAATAATGCAATCACAATTGCATACACCCAGTATAATCTAAACGCAGGTTTCTTAGGGCCATTTGGACCGCTTCCTTTGTTTTCATTATTGTTTTTGGCAAACTGTTTCTTCAATTTGTCAATTTGTTTTTGGTTGGGATTTTCGGCCATTATGCTCTTATAAATTTTCTAATACTTGTACTTCCGCATCGCCCCAAAGGCTTTCTAGGTCATAGAATTCACGGATACCCTTTTGGAAAATGTGCACTACTACATTGACGTAATCCATCAAAATCCATTCGGCATTTTCGCGGCCTTCTACATGCCATGGTTTATCTCCAACATTTTCTCGGACCATTTTGTGCACACTTTCTTGCAAAGCATTCACCTGGGTGTTGGAATTACCCTCAGCGATAACGAAAAAATCCGTCACTGCGTTTTCTATATCGCGTAGGTCCATGATGGTGATATTCTCGGCTTTGATCTCTTGAAGGCCGTCTACCACATATTTTTTAAGGAGCTCCGAAGAGACTTCGGGTTTCTGATGCATGAATGAATGTTCTATTTGTGCTTAAATTACCAAAACATATGCCATCTTCGGCACAAGCATTAAAACAGGCCCTAATGTCGGATATAGAGACTATTTATTGGCTCGAACGCGTCGACAGCACACAGCTGGAATTAAGGCGTAAATTACAAGAAAACCCTGATATGGCGCACCTTAGCGCCGTAGTTGCGGCTTCTCAGGACAAAGGTAGGGGACGTGGCGTGTCAAAGTGGCACGATACTCCGGGAAATTCGGTGCTTTTGTCCGTTTTATTAAGGTGGCCTTTACCGGTGAGAGAGAGTTTCGATATCAATCGGTGGGTTTGTGGCCGATTATCTTCTGTCCTTCCTCCCTCCGTATCCTTCAAATGGCCTAATGATCTGATGGTGGGTGAGCGAAAATTAGGTGGAATGCTCATTGAGAATCATTGGGGTCCTACTGGAATCAAAAGTTCCGCGTTGGGTTTGGGAATTAATGTTAGTGCCTCGCCAAAAGATTTGTCACGTAGTATTTCCATGGAAACCCTTGGCGCGGAAGTAAATGTGATGCAATGGGTACAGGAGATTCTATCAGCTTTGCGACCACCGGCCAATGAGTTTGTGGATATTCCTGAGTTGAGAAAGCACTATGATCTTTTATTGTGGGGTCGGGATCAGTGGCGCTCCTATGAGGTGGATGGCTTGCAGTTTGAGGCTATCGTGGCGCATGTGCAACCGTCAGGCCACTTGGGCCTAGAATTAAAAAACGGTACCGTGGTGCATTATGACCTCGACACCGTTAAATGGGTACACCCATTTTCGGAGTAATTATTGGCCCCAGCTTGAGGGGTCGACACGCCATTCTTTTAGCAAATCCAGCTGATCCGGTAGAATAGAGCCTTGCGCCTCGGCTTGCTCTAATAGGTGGTGGTAATCGCTTAGGGTGTTCAATCGAACATTGGCTTCTTCGAAGTTATCGCGAGCGACTTGGAAATCGTAAGTGAAAATGGCCAACATCCCTAAAACTCTTGCCCCAGCTTCTTTTAGGGCTTCTACGGCTTTTAAAGATGATCCGCCTGTAGATACAAGGTCTTCGATGACGACTACATTACTACCAGGTTCAAAAAATCCTTCGACCTGATTTTGACGACCGTGTCCTTTGGCTTTGTCACGTACATATATGAACGGAACACCCATATATTCTGCGACCAGTACACCGATAGCGATGGCTCCAGTGGCTACACCTGCGATGTAATCTGGTTTTCCGTAGATCTCTTCAATTTGCTTAGCAAATTCAATCTTTAGGAAATTTCTTATGGTGGGGAAACTCAAGGTTAGTCGGTTATCACAATAAATAGGACTTTTCCATCCACTAGCCCAGGTAAATGGGTTTTCCGGTTGTAATTTGATTGCTTTAATTTGCAACAGGCTCTCAGCCGTTTTGAGGGCCGTTTGTTTGTTTTCTATCATGCAGCAAAATTACGCGAAAGTTTTCATTAAAGGCGCCGTTTTAGTGTCTGTTCCGGGTGAGGAAGCACCGGATTTTATCAACACATTACTTACATTAAAGAGTGTAAAGCGGTGGTTGAAAGATTGCTATAAGGGATTAGAAAACCGAACCTTTGAGATAGGTCAAGACCATGTGTTTTGGTCGTTATTTTCATCCTTACACAAACGTGTGATTGCGGCCGGTGGTTGGGTGCGAAATGAGGCTGGAGAATTACTAATAATCGAGCGTAATGGAAAATTAGATATGCCAAAAGGTAAACTTGAATCTAAAGAGACCATAGAGAAATGCGCAGTTCGGGAGGTTAAGGAGGAGTGTCGGGTGAAACGTTGTGTAATTACAGGCCCTGCAGTTGTGACTTACCATTGTTATCCGGATAAGGGTGATTACATGCTTAAGTCAACCTACTGGTTTCCCATGGTGACGGATTATTCGAAAACACTTAAGCCTCAGATTGATGAGGGAATTACCGCGGTATATTGGGCATCACCAGCTCTTTTGAAAGAGCGTATGGAGGAGTTGCCTACCTACAATAGTCTGACAGAAACCTTCGAAAAATTTATTGAGAAATCTTAAGGTTGAACCGTCGACGGAACGAATTTTTGGAAATCGCCGCCGTGGTTATAAACTTCTCGAACAATGCTGGAACTAATGTAGGCGTAGCGTGCACTGGTTAGAAGAAATACGGTCTCTAAATCTGGCACCATTTCTCGGTTTGCTTGGGCGATGGCTTTTTCGAATTCAAAATCCGCCGGATTACGTAGGCCGCGTAAAAGAAATTGGACCCCTTGCTCCCTCGCGAAATCAACGGTCAAGCCTTCGTAGGTAATGACGCTAATCTTGGGTTCGTGTGCAAAGGTCTGCTCGATCCATTCTACGCGTTGTTGAAGTGGGAAGAGGTAGTTTTTTGCACTGTTGGTGCCCACGGCAATTTTAATCTCATCGAAAAGTGGGACGGCACGTTCGATAATATCAACATGTCCCAAGGTAATGGGATCGAAAGATCCGGGGAAAAGTGCAATTCTAGACATGGTACGAAGTTAGCCAATCTTTTTAGCTTGGGTTCTGGCGATGGATTCTTCGGCCAACTGGGCCAAGACCTCGCTTAATTTCCAGCCCCTATGCGCAACTTGTTGCGGGATGATACTCGCTGGGCTGAGGCCAGGAATACTATTGATTTCAATCATTACCGGTTGCTGTGCTTCTGTGATAATGTAGTCTATACGGACGATGCCCTCGAGTTTAAGGTAGTCATAGGCTGCCATTGAAATTTCACTGATTTTTTCAGCAACCTCTTTTGAGATTCGAGCAGGGGTGATTTCCTGACTTTTGCCTTCGTATTTGGCGTTGTAATCAAAAAACTTCGCTTCAGTAGGTACGATTTCCGTGAGGGCAATGGCTTCCGGTTGTTCGCCATTGTATCTCAACACTCCGCATCCCACCTCTGTGCCTATAATACCCTCTTCCACAAGAACTTCATCGTCTTCTGAAAAGGCATAATTAAACGCAGCTTCAAGTTCGTCTGTGGCTTCGACACGTGTCACACCAAAGCTGGATCCAGCGCGGTTTGGTTTCACGAATAGAGGGAAATTCCAATTTCCGAACATATTGAGATCTGGTAGCTGGGTAAAGAGTTGGCCCTTGGGAACATCATAGCCCGCCGTACGTAATATTTGGTTGCAGCGCGCTTTGTTGAATGTCAAGGCACTTTGGAAAGTGGGGCAGGTGCTGTGAGGGATGCCGAATACCTCAAGCATTCCTGAGATGTGCCCGTCTTCCCCGGGGGTACCGTGAATGACGTTGAAAACGAAGTTGGCGCCGAGGTCGGTGAGCTTAATTAATTGGTCCTCCAACCAAAATCCATTTTTCTTCAAAATAACGAAGAGCACTTTGTAGCCCGCCTCGACAAATGCGGCCTCAGCGGTGCGTCCAGAGTCGAGACTGATTTGGTGTTCTGTGGAATATCCACCGGCAAGAACAACAACTGTTTTCATAGGGATTTGTATTAGTGTAAATGTAATGCATTGGAGACTTCTCTGGTAGGGTCCAAAAAAGTATCTTTACCATATGAAACAATGGATACGATTCATTTTATCGAAGCAATTTCTAAAGACGGTGATCTTTGGTGGCTTATTCGTGGTGTTGATTGGTGCAACTACCTTGTTTTGGATGCATAGAACTACGCAACATGGAAAATTTGTACAAGTACCGGATATTCGTTTGATGACCTTAGATAAGGCTATCCGCGTTATTGATTCTGTCGGATTGACCTTTGAAGTGATTGATAGCATGAATTATGTCCCAGGAGTTGAAAAAGGAGCCGTAGTTGAGTTGTTTCCTGAGGCATTTGCCAAAGTAAAGTTGGGAAGGAAATTACTGCTTAGTACCAATCCTAATGAACTTCCAAAGTTTCCCTTACCCAATTATAAAGATGAATTCGTTGGATATGTAAACTCCAAGTTTGATCAAAAAGGAATGATTATCGACGAATTAATCATGGTGCCAGATGTAAGCCACGACCTTGTATTAAAGGTGGTTGATCAAGAAGGTAATATCGCGGAGGAACAAGAATTATATACCACGGGCTCTCATTTCACTTTATATGTAAGTAGCGGTCGAGGTAATGTCAAGGCCTATATCCCAGATTTGGTGGGCAAGACTATGGAAGAAGCTAAACAGTTATTGATGACCTATAATTTGAATGTTGGTGCCATGACTTATGGAGAACAAGTTTCAGATTCAACGAAGGTGATCATTGAACAACAGTATCCGCGCTATGGAGCTGACGTCCAAGTGCCAGTGGGTAGTTCAATAGATTTATGGTTGACCATTGACACGCTTGCGCAAATGCCATCAGCTAATCAACTGCCAGATTCTACCAACCTGCCATAAATGAGGAATTTAATTGTAGGCATGGCGCTTGTTTCTTGGGCGTCGTCTTTTGCCCAAATACAAGAAGTAACGCTTCCATGGGCTAGTGGCGCTGCTATGGCGGCAGATGGCACGGAGACAACCGATACCATATTACCTCCCTTTGTGGATGATTTCTCACGTGGGAGTGGAGCACCAAATCCTGCCTTATGGAGTGATGCGAATGTTTGGATCAATGATGCCTTGCCTTTGTATCAGAACTCGGTGGGAGTGGCCACCTTCGACGGTTGCAATAAATTTGGCAAACCCTATGTGCCCGGCAGTATCAACAGTGATACCTTGGCCGACGTGCTCACGTCGAACTACTTGAATTTACAAGGCATGAGCAACGTGTGGTTGTCGTTCCAGTACCAACGTGCCGGTTTAGGCGAGGCACCTAGCCCTACGGATAGTTTGGTGGTCCAATTATATTCTCCCATCGACGGACAATGGACCTATGCTTGGGGAGCCAAGGGAACGGGCAGTGCCGACGCTTTCCGCACGGCCATGATTCCTGTTCAAGGGGCCAATTACCTCCAAAAAGGTTTCCGCTTCCGCATCGCAGCCTTTGGCGCACGCGGCGGTGCCTTTGATATTTGGAATGTAGATTACGTACAGCTGGATAAAGACCGCAATGCGGCAGATTCCATCGTTACTGAGCCCGCTTTTGCCCGTGCGCATCCACTCGTTATAGGGAACAAGAGCTATACCTCTTGGCCTTGGTGGTTGGACATGAGCAACTCGCTCGCCAACCGACCTTCCTCTCTGACCTTTACCTACAGACGTATGGGTACTGTGCCTTCCGGAGGTTGGAGTTTGAACCTAGGACAATATCGCTGGTTTGAGAACGGCACCTTGGTTCAGCAATTGACTGCGGTTCCCGTGATTACCAATACCCAACACAACCAGGACCAAACCTTCGATGTTGCGGTGCCAGGCGCGGCTTTGGGAACACTAACCGGACCTACTGTGGTGGAGACCAAAGTATGGTTTGATGGTTCTGCTGCAGGCCTTCGTTCCAATGATACCGTGCGTGGAAGATTAGAATTAGATAATTACCTCGCCTTAGATGATGGTACGGCGGAGCGAGCTTATGGTATTGAGAACGTCATCGGCTCACGCGTGGCGCAGAAATTTATCACTGGCGGATTGGGGAATTCGGATTCTTTAAAGGGCGTGGCGTTCAACTTTATCACCTTTGAGGACAAGGATATCGCCTTTAAGATTGCCGTGTGGGTACCTGCAGATAGCGGCGATGCACCGGGCCAACTCCTCTATATGTCTGACTCCACTTACGAAGGAACACGAGGCTGGAACATCGGTGATGTCATTCCTTATGCTTTAGATTCTGCCGTGGACATAAGTGCCTATAATGCCGTGTGGATCGGCTATGTGGATATGAGCACGCAGAGTACCGTATATGTGGGCTTAGACCGCCACCGCGCCTTACCGAATAACATACCAAGGTATTACGGTGATGGATTTAATTGGTACCCCTCACTCGAAACAGGAACACTCATCATGAGGCCGTATTTCCGATATAATCCGGCAAACATGAAACTGCCTATTTGTATGGACGGACGCGAGATTAGGTTCTATCCTAACCCTGCTACAACGCAGCTCAATGTAGAATCTTACG
>JAKMGS010000148.1 GCA_022424815.1 Schleiferiaceae bacterium
TGCATGACGATAGAGAGAACGCCAGTAAGGCTGGATGACCACACCCTCTTCTTGCATGATTTGCTGAAGCCGTTCCATCACAACACGGCGTTCATCAGCGCTAGGGATACCATTTGCTTTGGCTAAAAGCGTGTCGAACTCTTCATTGCTGAACCCTGCTTCGTTCCAGGCTTCCCCAGACCGGTACGCCAAACCCAAAATCTGAACACCCAGCGGCCGCTGATTCCAGTTGGTTGAGGAGAACGGATATTTAACCCAGTCATTCCAGAAGGTTGACCCAGGAAGAATGGTCCGCTTCACCTTGATGCCGGCTTCACGCAACTGAGCAGCAACCGCGTCGGTTGTGTCTTTACGCCAGTTGTCATCAATTGAGATGAGCTCATGTTCAAAATCACCCATACCAGCTTCTTCCATTAATGCCTTAGCAGCGGCTCCGTCCACTTTCTGTGGCGGAAGCTTGGCATATTCAGGGTGAATTGGGCAGACATGGTGGTTTTCAGCAGGTGTTCCAAGACCGGCATAACCTAGCTCAAGACACACAGAGTTATCGACAGCCATTGCCAAAGCGCGACGCACACGGGCGTCAGCATACGGCTTCTTGCCATCAACTTCTGCCTGCTGGTTTGGACGAATAACGATTGTGGAAGCTGTTATAGCTTCTGATTTACCCCATGTACCAAGGTCATCAAATACACCAACAAACTCACCAGTTGTCTCATACAGCATATCTATTTCTTCAGCTTCGGCGGCAGCAACAAATGCGGCTGGGTCTGTCCCGTAATCGATATATTCAACGCGGTCTAAATATGCCCCGTTGCCTTCATTCCACCAGCTGTGGGCTTCGTTACGTACCAAAACTCCTTTAACACCAACTTCCATGCTTTCCGGTAAATAGGGGCCAGTTCCAACAGGATTGGACAACATACCTTCAGCAGTGTCGTCGTGTGATGAATGGACAATCGATGCCGGGTAGTCACCTGCACCAACGATAATGGTAATATCTGGCATTGGCAGGTTCAAACGAACAGTATGACTGTCGACAACCTCAATAACGCCCGCGCCCGCCTTTTCAGTTGCCGGGTCGATCAACGACGCCATGCGGCCAGCCATTGAGTTACCTTCAACGCTCTTATCGCACCACCGCTCAAAATTGCGTGCCACATCTTCAGCTGTCAAATCATCACCATTGTTCCACTTCACACCTTTACGCACGTTTAGTGTGTATGTAGTGGCGCTTGGGTTAACTTCCCAACTTTCGAGCAACACGCCAGAAATAGAACCATCACGGTTTATCTGAACCAGGTATTCAAGCCATCCCGAACAAAAGTTAGCAATCTGTGACCAGTCAAATGTGCGTGGGTCTTTTAAAGCGCGCACTTCCTGCTGGATACGCAGCGTACCACCCATCTTTGGCGGGTTTGTCCACTTGACAGCGGCTTCGGACGGATTCATGCCTATCAGCGCATATGCAGCTGTGGTAGTTGCGCCCAAAGCGGTTGCCCGAGCCATAAATTCACGGCGCGATAACTGTCCCGCCTTACACTCCTCTGCGTACATTTCTACGCTTTTGTGCAAAGGCTTTCCGTTGATTGTATCTTGTGACATTACTATTCTCCCTAAAATATTCGAAAATCGCGATATTGCATATCACTTCATCTCTAATAGTCGCATCGAGCAATTTATAATTATAAAAACAGCCATTCTTAACACAACAATTGAGCAATTGTTTACAACCCTAACATATTCAAGAGCAGGGGCAAGGCTTTCGGCGGAACAAATGTCCTATATTTTTATAAACTTGTTCTGTATACGACATTCATCCTTTAATGTTGGTAAAGAATTTCTTGCAAGCTAGTCATCTGTGGACCGCTAGATTTCCGCAATAAACACGCATTCAGAAGCTGGTCAGAGAGAGCGCAATGACGGCTTGCTGTAAGAAGTTGTTTAAATTTGGTGACTATCTCATCATAGCTGACCGGCATTTCTGGGTCGCCTATTGTGTCAAGGGTTACTGCCTCAAGACAGGCGCCTGAGATGAGGCGAACCTTCACCCGTGACTGACGTTTGGCCGGAAAAACAGCGTTGAACCCAGCATCCTCACTCAACGTGATCCGCCCACTTAGGTCATGAATATCTGCTCGCATCAAAGCCGCTTCGGACACATCCCAGGCCCCGAAATGCCGGCCTTCATGGACCGCAAAGACAGAGGCCGCGACAGGCCAACAAATCGAATATTGAGCCTCATCACCAGAGATAGGATGTGGGCTGGCCAAGCGTAGCGCTTCATGAAAAGTATTGATCTCAATCTGGTTAATCTGCTCAGGGGCAATAGGTGACCGCTTCAAAATTTCGATTACCCCCTGCATAGCAGGCTGGGCCCATCGGCAGACAGGCCAAAGTTTTATGTACTGTTCGGTTGTCCGCCAGCACTGCCCTAAATCAGACCAAATCTCTGACAACCCGTCGTCCAAAACTATGAGGGCTGGCGCGCCTGTAAAACCTGCCTTAGCTAAATCAGCTGCACTAACACCTGCCATCGCACCCCACCCTGACCCGTCCTTTAACATAGTAGCATGGTCAATTACACGCATCATCTGGCTTCGTGGAGCGTGATATTCTGCTACTCCCATTGCATGCCAAATCTGCTTCGAATCCAGGCCATATAATCGACCGACTACCCCTGCAACAGCTACTGCCATCCACGCGCCGGAGGTATGATAGTCAGATACCGAGGTATGCAAGGCCATGCCACACCGGACGCCAATTTCATACCCTATAACGAGAGCAGTGAGCAGCTCTTCGTCATCTATTTGTCGTCCGGTAGCTGCCAGAGCGGCCAAAACCGATGGCAGGAGCGCGCAGCCCACATGCCCTTTGGTCAGCTTGTGCCCATCATGAGCATCGATAGAATCGATCATCATTCCGCCGGCAAGGGCGGCCCCTGCCGGGCTCACGAGTCGTCCGTCAAATAAGATAGGCGCAGCAGGGGCAAGCGGTCCCGCTGTCATACTGGCTGCCGCAAAATCAGTTATAATTTTCGCATTTGGTGTGCCGCTGCCCGCTGCTGCAACGCCTATGAGATCAAGCAAAAGATAGCGAGCATGAATACGAACATCTTTAGGAATATCGGTTGCTTTTGTATTTGATATGAAATTCAAAACCCAGTCTGCCTGTGCAGAACCAGTCAGCCTATTTTTCTTTGGCGTTCTGCGCTCACCCATTTTCTCTCCATTCTTGCCTTTGTATCAGCCCATAATTTAAGTATAAGTTCAAGAGCTTTCCCCCATTGCTTTTTGCGCGTGGACGATGATATAACCTTGACGCCAAAGGGCAATGATCTGGGAGTATGGTGAAATTGGTAAACACGCTGGATTCAAAATCCAGTGCCGAAAGGCTTCTCGGTTCAAGTCCGAGTACTCCCACCATTATCATACATTAAACAAGTAAAACGGACCACCTTAAGATAGTTTTTAAACCTTGGGTGTTTAATGTGATTATGGTCTATATTGTACAAAGTCTCATAAATGCTTCAAGCTTTGATATCATCGGCAAGAGCTCGATTATCAGCTACTAATAAAACCCATTCTGCAAGCTTGTTTTGTTGAATTCAAGCCAGTTGCCAATTTGACTATTTTCTCTTGGCGAATAAACATTATGCTTAAGCAAATTATAATAGTAGGCAAAGACCCCTTTCTCAATTATTTTTATTTTCAATAAGGTCTAATATGCGCTCTTATTTTTCTGCACTTCTTGATTTTATTATTCTCCATGCTGGCACCCAAAAAGCGAGGCTGTTTCTATATCTGTTTTCGGCATTAGAAAGTATAATTATACCAATACCCACAGACCCCTATTTAGCCGCCTGTGTGCTGGCACGCTCAAGCACATGGGTGCGCATAAGCTTATTCACTGCGCTTGCCTCTGTGATCGGTGGGGGAATTGGCTGGTATTTAGGGTTTGCCGCGCAAGATTTAATCGCGCAAATGGCTATTTTACTCCCTGAACGCGTTGCTGGCGAAGCGCTATTTTCCAAGGTTTCTACAGCGTTTAACGAGCTTGGA
>JAKMGS010000149.1 GCA_022424815.1 Schleiferiaceae bacterium
CCCTTGTGCCGGCGGTGCAGTGTATTCGCCTGCCTTGACAGATTTTATTATGATGGTAGAAGATACCTCGTACATGTTTGTGACGGGCCCGAATGTGGTGAAAACTGTGACCCACGAGGAGGTGACTTCAGAGGAATTGGGCGGTGCTAGTACCCACGCCACCAAAAGCGGGGTGACACATTTTACCTACCCCAATGAAGTAGCCTTGATCAATGGTCTCAAGCGATTGTTGAGCTACCTCCCGCAAAACTGTGACGAGGAGCCGTCGGTTTTGGCTTACGAGCCGGGCGATGAAATGCGCATGGGGCTGAAGGACATTATACCGGACAATCCGAACCAACCTTATGATATTAAAGAGGTCATTGCCAATATCGTCGATGCCGATTCTTTCCACGAAGTTCACCGAGATTTTGCCGAAAACATTGTGGTCGGCTTCGCCCGACTGGCTGGAAAGAGCGTTGGGGTAGTTGCGAATCAACCCGCATACCTTGCCGGAGTGCTGGACATTCACGCCTCCACAAAGGGTGCGCGATTCGTCAGATTCTGCGATGCCTTCAATATTCCGCTGTTAGTCCTAGAGGATGTGCCTGGGTTCTTGCCGGGTACAGACCAAGAATGGAACGGCATCATTACCAATGGCGCCAAACTTTTGTATGCCTTTAGCGAAGCCACCGTGCCTAGAATTACGGTGATCACGCGCAAGGCCTATGGCGGTGCCTACTGTGTGATGAACTCGAAGCAGATCGGGGCGGACATGAACTTTGCTTGGCCGACCGCGGAAATCGCGGTGATGGGTGCCAAGGGGGCCTCAGAAATTATTTTCCGCAAGGAGATTGCCGAAGCGGAGGATTCAGGGGCCAAATTGCTGGAGAAAGAGGCCGAATACGCCGAAGCTTTTGCCAATCCATATCGCGCAGCACACAGCGGTTATGTGGATGAAGTCATTCTCCCTGAAGAAACCCGTGAGCGCTTGATTCGCGCCTTTGCCATGTTGGAAAACAAGGCAGTAAAACTTACTAGAAAGAAACACGGAAACCTCCCGCTCTAATGTGGATTGATACCCATTGTCATTTGTACGACAGCTCCTTGGTGAAGCGTCAACAGGAGGTGCAGCAGCGAGCTTTGGACGCGGGCATTCACGAAATTCTGTTGCCGAATATCGACGTGCACAGTGTGCCTAAGATGAAGGAGGCAGTAGATCAATTTCCCGAGCTCACCGTCCGTCAAATGATTGGGTTGCATCCCTGTTATGTAAGGGAGGATTACAAAAGCCAATTGGACACCCTAAAAGCCGCTTACGAATCTGAACCGGATCGATTTTGTGCAGTGGGTGAGATAGGTTTGGACCTGTATTGGGATAAAACCACCTTAGATATTCAGATTGACGCGCTCAATACCCAGCTGGATTGGAGTGTCGAGTGGAACCTGCCCATTGCCCTGCACGTGCGAAGTAGTTTTAAGGAACTCTTTCCAGTACTTGAGGCAGCGCAGGAGCGCCATGGAGGCAAGCTTCGTGGTGTCTTTCATTGCTTCAGTGGCGGGAAGAAACAAATCAACCGAGCCCTGCGCTTGGGCGAGTTTTACTTCGGCCTCGGAGGGGTCATCACCTACAATCGCAGTGCGACCGATCCCGTAGTCCGTGCCATTCCACAGGATAGAATTTTGCTAGAAACAGATGCGCCTTATTTGACACCAACCTCGTTCAAGGGGCAGAAAAATGAGCCTGCCTTTATGGCTGAGGTGGCTCAAACGGTGGCGGAGATTTTGGAGATGGACGAAGCGGAATTGGCCCCAAAACTTGCGGCAAATACTCGTAACTTGTTTGGATAGTATGCGTAAGATTTGCCTCATATACACCGGCGGTACCATTGGGATGAAACAGAATCCGAACGGCAAGTTGGCGCCAGTAGATTTCGATCAGTTGCGTGCGTCCATTCCGGCGTTGGCGTTGTTGCCTATTGAGCTAGATGTAGTGACCGTGGACAAGCCAGTGGACAGCTCTGAGATGCAGCCGGAGGGTTGGATAGATTTGGTCGAGCGCATTGAAAAGCATTACCAGGATTACGATGGATTCGTGCTCTTGCACGGGACCGACACTATGGCCTATACCGCTAGTGCGTTGAGTTTTTTGATTCAAGGCTTGAAAAAACCGATCATTATCACTGGATCGCAATTGCCGGTAGGAGTGTTGCGTACTGATGCTACAGAGAACCTGCTCAGTGCCTTGGAGTTTGCTGCGATGGAGCGCGATGGGGAGGCACTGATTCAAGAGGTCTGTATCTATTTCGAATACAAATTATACCGGGGCAATCGGGCGTATAAGCGTTCTTCAAATGAGTTTGATGCATTTAGTTCGCCCAATTATCCTGCATTGGCGGAAAGCGGTGTGCGAATGAGCGTATACGATGAGTTGTTGTGGAAACCTGTGGAATCTGTGCTTCGGTTCCAGAAACAAGTGGATGCATCAGTGGGTGTGGTGACACTTTATCCAGGGTTAGATTTTAAAACGATTCCCGTATTAGACGATTGTAAAGTGATTTTGTTACGCACTTTTGGTGCAGGAAACGCACCCAATACGAAAGCCTTCATCGATTTTTTGCAGCGTTGCGAAGATAAACGAGTCCAAATCATCAATACTTCACAATGTGTGAGCGGTCGGATTGTACCAGGTTTATACGATAGTTCGTCGGCACTAGAAAAATTTAAAACATTGAGCGCCAGTGATATGACTTTCGAAAGTGCGCTTGTAAAAACCATGGTGTTATTGGGTCAGAACTTGAGTCAAGATGAATTTGCCGTTAAGTTTACTGTGAGTATATCTGGAGAATGCTCTTAGTGCAATAAGAACATCATTTTTTTGTATTTTCGGCCTCGCATGTAATGTTCTTGTGTATAGCACATTTATCATGTCTAACTCTAAATATTTGTATTTAAACAATTAGAAAAATGAAAAAAGCACTCTCTTTGCTTGCTATCGTTGCCCTTTCATTGGGTTCCGTTAATGCCTATGCCCAGGATGATCAGGCGGCTAATGAAGAAACAACTGCTACTAGTGAAATAACTAATACAGACGAATCATCAGAAGCCGGAGAAATCACTTCTACTGATGACGCCACTAGCGAATCAACAGAAGCAGCAGCTCCTAGTGATGATGCTGGTTCCGAAGAAGCGACTGCAGAGACCGGATCAGAAGAAAAAAACTTCACCCAAATTTTGAAAGTGAAATTTATTGAAGGTGGAGCATTCTTCATGTCGTTTGTATTGCTAGCCTTGGTATTGGGTTTAGCTTTGGTTATCGAACGTATTATTTATCTAACATTCGCTCAAACGAATACTGATAAACTATTAAGTAACGTTGAGTCCGCTTTGAATAGCGGTGGCGTTGATGCTGCAAAAGAAGTATGTCGTAATACTCGTGGTCCAGTTGCAACGATCTTCTTCGAAGGCTTAGACCACTACGATGAAGGTCTAGACATGGTAGACAAATCAATCATGAGCGTTGGCTCTGTAGAGAACGGAAAGCTTGAGAAAGGTGTTTCATGGATCTCATTGTTTATCGCTTTGGCACCAATGCTTGGTTTCATGGGTACGGTAATCGGTATGATTGGTGCATTCGACGCAATTGAAGCAGCAGGTGATATTAACCCTTCTCTAGTAGCGGGTGGTATTAAAGTGGCACTTTTGACTACCGTTTTTGGTTTGATCACTGCGATCATCCTTCAAATTTTCTATAACCTTATCGTAGCAATGATTGACGGTATCGTGATCAAGATGGAAGATGCTTCTATCTCTTTCATGGATATGTTGGTTGAATACAATAAGAAAAACTCATAACTCATATGCTTAGTAAACTTCCACTTATTGGACGTATTCTAGGTATTGGTCTCGGATTGGTAGGCGTGGTGCTTTTCATCATGGTTGCTATAAGCGAGAACAGCGCTCCAGAATTCGTATCCTTCGGAATGGTTGCTACCATTGTAGGTATAATCATTGCCGTATTGAGCTTTGTTA
>JAKMGS010000057.1 GCA_022424815.1 Schleiferiaceae bacterium
TGCCAATGCTTTGTCTTGGTCCAATCTCAATCCAGTGTTGAGCGCTCTTTTGAGCAACGTCTCTGCCTTACCTACTTTGCGCTGGCTTTCGATCATACCCATGAGGAGGTAGTAATAAGCCAGTTGACCTTTAATCAAGCTTTTCTCCGGATTGCGAATGCCGGCCAATGCTTTTTCAGCTTTGGCCACATCGTTTTTTCTCATGTGCCACAGAGAAAGTAAAATACGCTCGTTGCGGAAATAGGTAAACAATACAAGACCCATTGGGAAGAGCAACGCGATACCATTTCCTATTTCTTCATCAGCAAATTGATAGATTGACCATGCTAAAATTGCCGCTGTAAGTCCGAGTCGAATGATTTTACTGAACATCTCTATTATTTTTGAGCAACGCAAAGAAACAAAGAAATGGGCACATCGGATTGGAAGAATTGGGATATGGAGGTAAAAAGAGCATTCTATGCGAAGTTAAGTTTGGAATTAACCGACCACAAGCGCCAATTATTTCAAAACAAGGTTGCCCAGCGTACCCGTCATTTTTCATTGGCCCTAGAGGATATGATGAAATCCCAGAATGCATCTGCGCTCATGCGCACCGCGGATGCCTTTGGAATTCACAAGGTGGATGTCTATGATAAGAACGAGCGCTTCAATGTGAGTAGTGGGATTTCAAAAGGTGTAGAGAAATGGTTAGATGCTAGTTTTTTCAATACGTACAATGAAGGAGCCACGAAGGAATGGGCGGAGGATTTAAAAGCCTCGGGACGCAAACTCTATGTCACTGCTTTGGACGAGGGCGCGCTACCCATTGATGCTATTGATCCAGCAGTCCCGGCAACTATATTATTTGGCAATGAGCAAGAGGGGGCATCTCCATTAATCCAGGAATTGGCCGACGAACGCATCTACATACCCATGCGGGGATTCGTGGAGAGTTTTAACGTTTCGGTGAGTTGCGGGATTGTACTTCATCACCTGACATTAGGAATGGAAAAAGCAGGAATTCAGAGAGGATTGGCACCCGAGGACGAGCTGGATACCTTGATTAATTGGGCCCTAAGAACCATACCCAATCCTCACAGATTCCTTTAGTCTAAGCGCAATAAGAACATACCATCAGTGATCTCCCAATCAATGACATTCCAACGAATGAGTCTGGCGAGAGTGGAGATGGCTTTCTGACGCGGTATTTGCATGACCTTGGCGGCTTTGCTCGTAGTTACAGTATCGTAATCTTTGAGGTATTGAATGAGTCGCTGTTCTTTTTCGGAAAAAGCCACGGGGCGCTTGCTTTGATCGCTCAATTCTTGTTTCCAGACTTCCGCCAAGACTGCTCCTGCCACTTTGTTTTCATCGTGGATGCGGACATAGGCTAATTTACCTTCATCTTCATCCACGCGGTAAGGCTTATGTTTACCCTCTGGAATTTCAATTTCCCAAACTCGTTTTCCGTCTATATCATGAGCAAACACTTCAAGCTGAACTTCAGGTTCTGTAAAGACTCGAGCCGCGCTCTCTAGGAGGTAAATATCATCTTCATCCTTCACACCGCCGATCACTCCATTGTCTCGGACGCCTACTAGTAAGCGCCCGCCAGTGGTGTTGGAAAATGCACATAGGGTACGTGCTATTTTCCGCGCATCTGAAATCTTGTACTTAAAGTCTTGATTTTCATGTTCACCTTCTGCGATGAGGTCATGAATGTTGTTGAAGCTTTGATATTGATCAAAATCTTTCAACCGGAAGGAATTATTTGGTCACGTAGATGACATCTACCAACGCTTGAACTTCAGCGTTTTTGCCGAACCATTGCGTTTTAAATTCTTCGGTATACACACGAATATTTGCAATGGTCACACTATCACCATATTGCTGTCGCGCTTCAAATAGCATCTTATCATAGGTGATTAATCCGTCGTGCAGTACTAGTTCACGAGTTTTTTCTGCGGCTGTAATTTTATCGCTGTAAATCACATCTGGATACACAGTTATAGTGCCTAGATAGGTCCAATTTTGCCCATAAAGAGTATTTGCTGTATCGTATAAGGCACGATGGGGACTCACACACGATACGATAAGGATTAAGGCGAATATAGGTATGAAGCGCTTCATGAATAACTCTGTTACAATTCAAAAGTAGTACAAAAAGGAAATTGGAATTCTCAATATCGTGAACTTTTATTACGAAGTTTTCTTTCGTAATTTGGACCTACCATAACCCATAATTCCTAAGCTATGTCAAAAGACAAGGACTACGAATTTATCCAGGAGGGATTGTCTTTGCACATTAATGTAGGTAGTTCAGATGAGCAAGACGCATTACGTCAATTATCTCGCAGATTTACAATTCGCACTTATAAGGAGGGAGAAGAGCTATGGAATTTAACGACAAGTTCAGGTCAACTCCATTTTATTTTATCAGGCGCGTTTGCAGAATATTTGATTGATGCTAGAATAGCACATCTGTTGAGGTTTTACCCTAAAAATAGATTCGCCTATTCGGAAGACCTAATTTTATACTCTTCCAAGCCAAAAACGTATTCCAAATGCTTAGTTGAAGCGAGGGTGGCTTCAATTCCAGCCGGTACCTTGGCTGAGTACTTAATGAACGAGCAGTTAGGTAGTCGATTGTTGACCAGTTTGATTGAACTGAGTATGACTGAGTATAGAAACACGACTTATGAAATGCTGCAAACCAGTGGAATACATAGAATAAGCGCAGCATTAGAACAATTTCCTGATGTGCTCGATCTGATTCCAAGGAAAGAGTTAGCTGATTATTTGGGCATTTCGCGCGCCTCTCTTTTTCGTTCTTTAAAACAGATCGACAATGGCTAAAGCATTAGATAAACTCGTTTTTGATTTTTTCCGAGGATTGCCTACATACACGTCGGACATGGAAGAAACGGTTCAGAGCATAGTGCAAAGTTTTGATGCACCGATAACAAAACCGAAAGGATCGATAATTACGGAACTATCGCCCCCAAATAAAGACTTCTGGTTTTTATGTGAAGGATACCTCAAAGAGATCTATAAAAACCCATTTCACAACCAGGATTCGTTGTTCAACTTTATCCCGCCTTCCTCCATTTTTGTGAACGAGGACAGTTTGTTTTACAATCAACGTCCTCAGCATTATTACAAGGCGTATACAGATGTTAGAATCACATCTTTTAGTAATGAAAGATTTCAAGAGCTCAAGAAAAAATTCCCTGCAATCATCAAGCTGTATTTAAGTGGTACCGCAGAAATTCAGAAAAACAGGAGATCGAGATTATTAATGTTACGAATGCCAAATACCATTGACAGAATTGAATGGGTGCAGAGTCAGCGTGAGGACCTTTACAACAAAATGGATAGAGTAACTTTAGCACAATATATCGGGGTAAGTAGGGCTAGTCTTTACCGTGCGTTTGACAAACTAGAGGAATAATCACGATGTCTCATCTCACAATATTGAGATTCGAGTACTCTTTACCATTGGCTCAGGTCATATTCTAACTTATTCGTGCGTATTTTCGGCACTATGAGAACATCCTCATTGATCATGTTAATAATTCTGACGCGATTTCTAAACGCGCAGGTGTCTGATACGACGGTTTTGTTACCATCAGTGACAGTTGTTTATGAGGAAAATGAAGCGGAATTATTATGGCGTCAGCTTTCTGAATATTGGCCCTTATACCAGAAACAATCCATAGAATCTGCGAAACTTTATAGCCGGCAATCAACGTCAGCAAATGAGGTGGTTTTTGAACAAGTTTCAAATATATACTTGAATAAAGACCTTTACTTTCAGGAGGTAATTGCATTCAAAGACTATGATTGGCCCGTTGCAGATTTTGGTAATAATGTAGATATCCAAGCATCGTTCAGTTTTGATGGTGATTATGATTTTAGTCAAGGAGTAGATCAAGGTACATTTTCGAAATACCCGTATTCCAAGTTTGAAAATCAATGCATTGAGCCCCTGAACCGTATGGTAGATGTGGAATATGCACCATCTCCCATTGCAGGTATTATGGACCTTAATGCTTGGTCGCATTACACATTCGAACTAGTTGCTCGATGGGAGAGCGATAGCAGTGAGCATGCGACCTTATTCTTCTCACCTAGAAAAAATCGAACCGGCTGGGTGGGTCAAGTTGAAGTAGATACGAGAAATTTCCGTATACATCAATTTGAAGGGGCCATAGGCAATATGGAAATCTTACAGCAATTCAGCTCGACAGAATTGTTTTACATCGATCACCAAAAGCTTAGCTGGGCAAATGGTTCACAGCAGGTTGAATATTGGCTAACAGAAGTCAATCGTATTCCTAGTATGTCGGACAAGCCAAGAAACCTGGTAGCGATTATCCCAGACCAGCAATTGCAAGGCAGAGACTTTTGGGCCCAGTACCGTCCGGAGGACGATAAGCTAGATGCATGGACCGCGCGTCAGGATAGTATAATCCGCTACTTGAATTCAGATGAGTACTTAGATAGTGCCGATGCAGTGTATAATGAGTTTCATTGGTATGAGCCCTTGGTCAGTGGTGTCGGATATAGAAAACGTAGTGCAGGAACACATTTTTTTTACAGCCCATTAATAGGACAATTCAATGCGTTTGGAGTAGGAGGATGGCGCTGGACTCCATTTGCTTTTGGGACGAAACGCTTTGAAAATGATCAAATGCTTTCTATAACGGGTCGACTCAACTATGGTCTTACTAATACAGATACCAAAGGTACCCTTGGGGCGACTTACACATACGCTCCGCTGAGAAATGCCTCTTGGACGGTTAACGTCGGTAATGATTATCAGCAAATCACCCAAAGTGTAGACCTCACGGGCTTATTTGCAAGAAGCAATTTCATTGAAAAAACATTCACCGAAGTATACCACAGGTATGAGTGGTTCAATGGATTTTATACTCGATTAGGTTTTGAATACAGTAAAAGGGAAAGCATTGAAAATCTGGATCTAGGCAATGATATTTTTGGCTCACTAACACCGCCACAACCGTTTGAAACCTACACTGTAGGTCAAATAAGTGCTGAAATCCTCATCAGACCTTATCAGAGGTATTATTTGAAGGGCAGAAGAAAGATTGTACTGAGCTCCAAATGGCCAGATTTCAGAGTAGTATTCAAACAGGGCATACCAAATTTGCTAAATTCAGATGTGCGTTACAGCAAATACGAGTTCATTGTAGACGACTATGTGCCTTCGAATAGGTTGGGATTTAGTCATTATCGTGTATCATCTGGTGGTTTTTTGAATGATCCGTCAACTGTTAGATTCATTGAATACAAGTGGTTTAGAGGCGGCGATTATCTCCTTTACACACACCCGCTGTACACCTTCCAGAATCTACCAGAAACCTTTGCTACGCCTGAGGTGTATTTTATGGCTAATGCGACCCATCATTTTGAGGGCTTCTTGTTGAACAGAGTGCCCTTGATTCGACGATTAAAGCTCAATGTGGCATTAGGTGCCTCCATGTTGACTATTCCTTCTCGTAGCCTAATGCATCTCGAAACCTACATAGGTGCGGAACGTAAATTGAAACTATGGGATCAACCTGTCCGATGGGGTATGTATTATGGGCTTTTACCGAATGATATGGATCCCGGGTATCGAATAAAGATTGGAATGGACTTTAAAGATACCTTCTTGGATCGATGGAATTTTTAGTCTCATAATTGAATAATTAGGAGAAACACATACTGATTTAAGTTCTATTTAAAGTGTATATCCACGTTTTATGAATAATGTCATTGAAATTCAGAAGATGAGCTTATTTTAGGTTTGAACTATGAGATACGCATTAGGTATAATTAGATTATTAGGGGTATTTGTGGTTATACTCATGGGAGTATTCAGTTTGGCCTTAACATTTCCTTTCGGTGGCAGAACCATTGCACACAAGATATTTATGAGTATCAGATGGGCCTTACTTTGGATCGTCGGTGTAAAAGTTCATGGTCCAAGATTCAATAAAATTGGTCCAGGTATTCTTATGGCCAACCATCGCTCGTATTTGGATGTATTGTTTGTCCCTACTTCAGACCTCTTTACTATGGTTGGTAAAGTTGAAGTGCGCTCTTGGCCACTTATTGGTTGGGCGGCACGCGCATTAGATCCCATTTGGGTAAAGCGTGAAAACAAACAGAGTAGAACTCAAACTAGGCATGATATTATCAAGGCCATAAAAGATGGGAAAACCATCGTATTATTTCCGGAGGGAACCTCTGGTGAAGGACCATTATTATTGCCGCTGAAGCCTGCAATGTTTTATGAAGCAGCTCGTCATGGTTTTGGTATCTATCAATGGAGTATTCACTTTGATTCTGCAAAAACTGGGTATCCACCAGGAATTGGATTCATTAATCACTTGTGGGCCGTTTGCTCAGAGCCTAGGATCAATGCCTATGTGACGGTGCGTCAAGAGCCATTGCAAATGGCTGATGGAGATGCCCTAATTGAAGAGGCTAGTCGTTGGTGGGATGAGGAATTACGTCGTACTGCCACAGCGCATCCTGCCCGCCACTTAGGCTATTGGCCGGATGAACGAGATTATTCAATAGCTACTCGCTTATCTTCCCCTTCATAAAAGGGAAGGCAAACCTATTCATATAAGCACCAACGGATTTTTCAGAGCTACTCAAAGCAACACGCTGTTTTGGAGGGATACTGTCGCTGATGCGCTGCGTGAATGAAATTGCGCCTACTTTCAAGAGTTGATCTGCCTCGTCTAATACCAGGGTTTGTACCGAAGCACTGTTGAAGCCTTCAATGTTTAATAATTCATTCAGGCGTTTGGGTGTAGCAATGACTACATCTGCGCCGAAATAAATATCTTCTTTCTGTTGCTGGATTTTCGGGCCTTCGTAGGCCGTCCAAATTCTCAAGTCAGTATGTCCACCTAGGTTTTCGAAGAGTTCAAAATAAGCATCGGCAATCTCAGCGGTGGGCACTAGAATAAGGGCTCGAGCAACATCTTCGTAACTCTCTTTTAAGCTGTGAATGATCGTTGCCGCCACCGAGATGCGAAGTTCTTCGGCATTTTCGTGCAGGTGCCAGAAGTTTTGTCCGCTCTTGAGGCTGCTGACCAAAGTGCGCTGCGCCTTACTGAAGGGCAGAAGCGCTGCGGCTTCTAACGCTTCCAATACTTCTTGTTGTAGTTTGAGTTTGGCCATTTGCTCAAGTTTTATGCAAAACTAAGGGCTACTTAACAAATGCGAGGATAATCAGTAGGCGGATTGTAAATTGATGCTTCAAATTTTTGAACATGAAAAAGATTTTCGTCGCACTCACACTCATTATCGCTCTACCTGCAGTAGGTCAGAAATTAACCAAGATTGAACCGGCCTCTTGGTGGCGTGGCATGGAACTCGATACCGTAGAATTTATGGTCTATGGTAAAGATATTTCCGAGCTGACTGCCGTAGGAAAGGAATTAATGGTCATTGGTTCCAAGGCATTGGAAAGCCCAAACTATTTGTTTGTGGAGGTCGTCATTGCAGATGATAGCCGCATTGGAACCCACAAGTTGCTTTTTAAAGACCAAAAGGGCCGTCAGAAAGGAATCTTGGCCATTGAGGTGTTGGAGCGCGAGGAAGGATCTGCTAAACGCAAAGGCTTTACCTCGGCGGATTTCATTTACCTGATTACCCCAGATCGTTTCAGAAATGGCGATCCTTCAAATGACCAAGTAAAAGGTATGTTGGAAGGGCCGAATCGCGAATTTATCGGTGGAAGACACGGAGGTGATTTGGCGGGGATCATTGAGAGCTTGGAATATTTCGAGAAGATGGGAATTTCTAGCTTGTGGTTGAATCCTGTACTTGAGAATAACATGGAGACCTACAGCTATCATGGGTATGCCATGACGGATTTGTACAATGTGGATCCACGCTATGGGACGAATGAGCAATACAAGGAATTGGCTGATAAGGCTAAGGAAAAAGGTATTGGAATTATTATGGACCAAGTAGCGAATCACATCGGAAGCTTGCATCCGTGGATGAGTGATTTACCTAGCGAGGATTGGGTGAATCAATGGCCGGAGTTCACGCAGACGAACCACATGAAAGTCAGCAGGTTCGATCCACACGGAGCCGAGGTGGACCGCAAGCAATTCACAGATGGATGGTTCGTGGAGACGATGCCGGATTTGAATCAGCGCAATGAGAAATTGGCCCGATACCTTATTCAAAATTCTATCTGGTGGGTGGAATATTTAGGACTGCACGGCATTCGAATGGATACCTGGCCTTATCCGGACAAGCAATTCTTAGCGGATTGGACCAAGGCCATACTCGACGAATACCCGAACTTCAACATTGTTGGGGAGGAATGGGTCAGCGATCCATCGTTGATCAGCTATTGGCAGGCGGGAACGGCCAAGATGGACGATTACACCACCTATTTGCCGAGCATCATGGACTTCCCATTGCAAAGTGCCGTGGTTGATGGATTGATGGGTGAGGCGAGTTGGCGCAGCAGTATGACCAAGATTTACGAAAGCTTGGCCAATGATTATATGTACGGGGACCTTAATAATATCATGATCTTCCCGGATAACCACGATATGAGCCGTATTTACACTCGTCTTGATGAGGATTTCGACAAGTGGAAAATGGCGATGACCCTGTTCTTTACCACTCGCGGTACTCTGCAGTTTTACTATGGTACAGAAATCTTGATGAACAATCCAGGTACGGAAGATCACGGAGTGATTCGGTCCGATTTTCCTGGCGGTTGGGAAGGAGATGCTGTGAACGCATTTACCGGTGAAGGACTGACTGACCAGCAGAAGGAAGCGCAGCAGTTTATCGCAGATTTGGCGCAGTTACGCCGTCAATCGTGTGCCTTGAACATGGGTGAAATGCTGCATTATATCCCACTTGGTGAAGTCTATGTATACTTTAAGTCGTTTGGGGATGAGCACAAGATGATTGTGTTGAACCGAAATGATGAGGAAGTGGAGCTTGGTTTGGAGCGATTCCAACAAGGTCTTGAAGGCTTTACCCGTATGAATAATGTGTGGACAGGTGAGGTGGAGGAAATTGGCACCACTTTGACCCTAGCGCCGATGGGATCGTACATTTTTGACCTCAACTAAACATGCGAGTACTGCTCTTAAGTCTTGGGATTGCGCTTACAGTTGCAAGTTGTTCGAACCAAGAGGTGGCGCCCGCCGCTGCTCCTGTGGCTTGGGACACTGTTTCTGGGGTTAGCAAGGGGACGTTATTGCGTTTAGATTCAGCGCATGCCACGCCTTGGTTGAGTGCGCGGCCATTAGATATTTGGCTCCCCAGTACGTATAATGGTAAGCGTAAGCATGCTGTGTTGTACATGTATGATGCACAGATGCTGTTTGATTCCAAGGTCACTTGGAACCACCAGGAATGGCGGGTGGATGAGATCTTGGACAGCCTCATCACCAGCAAAGCTATACTGCCTACGATTGTCGTAGGGCTCCACAACGGTGGCATGATGCGCAACTTTGAATATTTTCCTCAAAAGCCGTTCAATGCTCTGAAGAGTGCCTTTTCAGATTCTACCATGGCGGATATTGCCCTGCGCTATGGATCAGATTCGACCTTTCCAGTGCGAAGCGATTTGTATTTGCAGTATATGGTGGAAGGGGTGAAGCCGCTGGTAGATTCCTCGTTTGCGGTGTATACGGATAAAGGCGCCACGGCGGTGGCAGGGAGTTCAATGGGAGGCTTGATGAGCATGTATGCCATCGGTGAATACCCGGATGTGTTTGGTACTGCGCTTTGTATGAGCACACATTGGCCAGGGGGTTTCAGTCCAAATGAAGAGATACCAAATGCATTCCAGGCATATGTAGCGGAATACATCCGTCCGGAGCGCGTCGGCAAAATTTACTTTGATTATGGAACGGAGACCTTGGACGGTATGTACGAGCCGTTTCAGAACGCTGTGAACGAAGTGTTGTTGGACAATGGGTTTGTCTCAGAAGAGAATTGGACCACACAGAAGTTTCCGGGTGCGGCGCACGATGAGAAGAGTTGGGCCAAGCGATTGCATGTTCCCCTCACATTCGCGTTCGCAAAGCAGCGGTAGGCAAAATTTTTAGACCCCAAAAAAACACCCCCCGGGCGCGGAGCGCCCGGGGGGTGTTTGTATTCAAATTTTCGCCAGCGAATTAGAAAGAATCAATGGCGTTGTTTAGCGAAGCGGAAGGACGCATGATGGCGGTTGCCTTGGCGTCGTTCATAAAGTAATACCCGCCGATATCTGCCGGTTTACCTTGCACAGCGATCAGCTCTTCAACGATGGTATTTTCGTTGCTACTTAACGCCTCTGCCAGTGGCGCAAAAGTTGCCTTAAGGTCAGCATCATCATCTTGTTGGGCCAATTCCTGCGCCCAGTACATGGCTAAATAGAAATGCGAGCCGCGGTTATCGATACCGCCTAAGCGACGGGTAGGGCTTTTATCATTATCTAAGAACTTTGAGGTTGCATCGTCCAAAGTGCGTGATAGTACTGCGGCTTTGGTGTTGCCGTCTTTTTCTGCGAAATGCTCTAAGCTTACACCAAGTGCTAGGAATTCACCTAAGCTGTCCCAGCGCAAGTAGTTTTCACCCGTGAGCTGTTCTACGTGCTTTGGTGCAGAACCACCGGCTCCAGTTTCAAACAATCCACCGCCGTTCATCAACGGAACGATAGATAACATCTTGGCCGAAGTACCTACCTCAAGGATAGGGAAAAGGTCGGTCAAGTAATCGCGCAATACGTTACCGGTAACAGAGATGGTATCTAATCCTTGTACAATGCGCTCTAGGCTAAAGGTGGTTGCCTGAATTGGCGCCATAATAAAGATGTCCAATCCTTCGGCATCGTGCTCAGGCAAATACGCCTCAACTTTCTCGATCAACTCGCGATCGTGGGCTCTATTTTCGTCAAGCCAGAACACCGCTGGAGTTTCAGTGGCGCGCGCACGACGAACGGCTAGCCCCACCCAATCCTTGATAGGAGCGTCTTTCACTTGGCACATGCGGAAAATATCACCGGCTTCTGCAGATTGAGTCAACACCGCTTGTCCATCGATCATCACATCCACACGGCCATCAGCATCCAGCTGGAAGGTCTTGTCGTGTGAGCCATATTCCTCTGCCTTCTGTGCCATCAAGCCGACGTTGCTCACGCTACCCATGGTCGTT
>JAKMGS010000058.1 GCA_022424815.1 Schleiferiaceae bacterium
TTCGGCCAATTCCCAGTGCGGCTGTCCATGCTCACCTAACGAAGGGATTTCGCCCTCACGGCTCACTTCTTCGTTGTCTTTTTCGTCCTTACCGGCTTTCACGCTTTCGTGTGGAACGTTCGGCAAGGTCAACAACAGCTCGTGCTCGCTATCTGCGACCGCCTGAACTTGCTCGTTCAGTTCCTTGATGGCTTCTTTCAATCCAGCAGTCTGGGCCTTTAATGCATTGGCTTCGTCGCCGCGTCCGCTTTTGTAGAGAATGCCTATTTCCTTCGCTAATTCATTGCTCTGGTGTTGCTTATCCTCTAAATCGTGACGGATAGAACGACGTTTTGCGTCCAATTCTATGAGCGTATTCACGGTTTCTGTGGCATCAATACCGCGCTTTTTCAAGCCTTCGATGATGGCTTCTGGCGCCTTTCTGATTCGCTGAATTTCCAGCATGCTGTTTACATTTATTCGTTGATTGAGACGACGTTCTCAATTTCCGGTACGTACTTTTTGATGGTGGTTTCTATACCTCCTTTCAAGGTGAAATCGCTAACCTTACAACCGACGCAAGCCCCATGAAACTGGACCTTAACGGTAGTTCCCTCAACGGCAACGACGCTCACATCTCCGCCGTCATTGGCTAGGAAGGGACGAACTTCGTCAAGGGCTTTTTCTATGCGTGGAATTAGATCGCTCATAACCTATTTTGTTGAGCATCCTGCCATGGTCGTGATCCTCACAATCTCAGTAGGAGGAAGATTCTCATTGCGCTTTGCTACTTCTGCTACAATATTACGAGTGATTTCTTCAAAAGCCAACGGGGTCGCTGTTCCTTCTTGCAGGGCAGCAGGACGGCCCACATCACCCGCCTCGCGGATACTTTGTACCAGCGGCAGTTCTCCTAAGAATGGAATGTCCAACTGCTTCGCCAAATTCTGCGCACCTTCCTTTCCAAAGAGGTAGTATTTGTTCTCCGGCAGCTCCGGTGGCGAGAAATAACTCATGTTTTCAATAAGCCCGAGCACCGGTACGCTGATTTGGTCCATCTTAAACATGGCTACTCCTTTGCGCGCATCTGCCAGGGCTACTTTTTGAGGGGTGCTTACGATGACCGCCCCTGTCACCGGCACATTCTGCACCATGCTCAGGTGAATATCTCCCGTACCTGGAGGCAGGTCAATAAGTAGGAAGTCCAATTCTCCCCAGTGGGCATCATGGATTAATTGGGTCAAGGCCTTAGTTGCCATTGCCCCGCGCCAAACCACCGCTTGGTCCATTTGTGCGAAGAAACCGATGGACATGATTTTAATGCCATACGCCTCAACAGGACCCATCTTATTCTTGCCATCCACGTGAACGCTCATCGGCTTGGCGTGCTGAACATCAAACATCAAAGGTGCTGAGGGCCCGTAGATATCGGCATCAATAAGCCCCACTTTGAAGCCCATTTTGTGCAAGGTGATGGCCAAGTTTGCCGTCACGGTGCTCTTGCCCACACCGCCCTTGCCTGAGGCTACGGCGATAATGTTCTGCACCCCTGGTATTGGTGCGCCCTTAATAGGATTAGCGGGGGTATCTTTCGCACGCTCGCTAACGCTCACATTCACCACGATCTTGGCCTTCTCATTCACTCGATCGTGAATGGCCTTCATAATATCTACCTCTAATTTCTTTTTGCTCTGTAGGGTCGGGCTGATGCTTTCCACATCCACAATGACCTCGTCCCCGAAAATCTGAATGTTGCGTACCAGATCAGCCGCCACAATGTTGGCTTCTGTGCTGTTGCCTACATGGCTCAATGCTTCTTGGATCTCAGCTTTTTTCATAGGGAAAGAAATAGGGTTACAAAAGTAATAACCACTACCTTCACAATAGGTTTTAATCGATGGAAAGTACGGCAGCAATATTCATGACAGGGGCAACGGGCCAATTAGGTTCGTTCATCCTAGCCGATCTTTTGGGATTTACCGGTCGTCCAGTGCACCCAGGTCCCATTTATTGTGCCTCCCGCGCCTCGAGTAGTTTCGAGCAACTGGAGTTGACCGCCACCTTCCTTGGACTCGAATCCCACACCCTACATAAGCACCCACAGGCACATTGGATTTCCCTCGATCTACTCAATAACCACGAGGCCATCACTGCCTTGCCGGCTCAAGATCATCAGTGGGAAATTATCCACACGGCCGCGGTCATTGATGTAAACAAAGGCACCTCTGGCGCCAACCCCAATGTTCGTTTGACACAGGAGGTATTGTTGCTCGCCGAAGCTTTGAACGCTCAACATTTTACCCACATTTCGAGCATCGCAGTCATGGGAAATGCTGCGACCCTCGACGAGGAAACCGTTCTAGAGGTAGCTGACTATCAACCCAACAAGAGCAAAGACTCCTTAGGTACTTATGCCAAGAGCAAGATTTTAAGTGAACTTGAGGTGTGGCGTGCCCATCAAGAAGGAATGAGCATCAGCATTATTCGCCCTGGGGTCATAATCGGCATGGGACCTATCTCTGCCTCGCCGCAGGAATTATGGTGGCGCTTGTGGCACAAAAAACTTCCCATCAGCACAGACGGCCGTACCGGAATAGTCGATGTTAGAGACGTAGCTGAAATTGTAGGCCGAGCGCATCGCGAGCGCTTGCAAGGTCCTTTCGTGGCAGTGGGCTCCAACCCGGAATTCCACGACCTCCTGTGTGGGCTGCGCGATGCGCTCGGCCGTGATCAAAAATTGCGACCACTGAACCGCGACCCTTGGCTTCGTCGTATGCGGGCGCTGGATTCATTGAAGCATTTGCCTGTTGTAGGTAGGTTCTTTGGCGCTTCGATGCGCATAATGCTCTTTAGCCGCAATACCTACAACGGTCATAGCGGTGTAACCTTGCTGGAGAACGGGTATCGAGCTGCAGAGCAAACCTTCCAAGAGATGGGGGTTGCCATGCGCGAGGCCTTCGAAAAGGCATAAAAAAACCCGATTCTTTCGAACCGGGTTTCTTCGTCTAAAACAAAATTCTCGTTATACGTTAGGTACAACGCTGACGTAAGACTTGTTGTCTTTTTTCTTGCGGAACTCAACTTTACCGTCAACCAGAGCGAACAATGTATGGTCTTTACCCACACCTACGTTCTCACCAGGATTGTGCTTAGTACCACGCTGACGTACGATGATGTTTCCTGCGATTACTTCTTGGCCACCAAAGATTTTGATACCCAATCGTTTACTTGCTGATTCGCGTCCGTTTTTCGAACTACCGACACCTTTCTTGTGAGCCATAATCTATTTATTTTTCTGCTTTTTTAGGAGCTGCTTTCTTGGTTGCTGGCTTCTTGGTCGCTGGCTTTTTTGTTGCTGGCTTTTTGGCTGCTGGCTTTTTGGCAGTAGTTGCCTTTTTCGCCGCAGGTTTTTTCGCCGCCGCCTTCTTCGGAGCTGCTTCCGCGTCTTCAGTTGCCTTAGCTGCAGCTTTCTTAGCTGGAGCCTTCGCAGTGATTTTGTTAATGGTAATAGAAGTGAACATTTGACGGTGACCATTCATTTTCTGGTAACCTTTACGACGTTTCTTCTTGAACACAAGAACTTTATCGCCTTTCACTTCGCCATTGACAGTCGCCTCAACTAGGGCACCGTCTATAACCGGGGCGCCAACCTTCACATCACCTTTCTCTTCGATCAAAAGGACACGGTCAAATTTAACCTTTTTGCCTTCTGCAACGTTCAAGCGGTTTACGTACAAGCGTTGGTCTTTCTCAACTTTGTATTGAAGCCCTGCTATCTCTACAATTGCGTACATTATACTTGTTTTTAAGGGCTGCAAATATAGAACAAACTTGTGATAAACAAAGTGTTAAAATAAATGAGTTTGAAAGAATATCCTTGCTGGGGTTGAGGGCGGCCATGAATTGGCCCTTATATTTGAGCAACCTTAACAAATACTTCATGAAAAAGATGGTATTGACCGGGTTGCTGCTATCGACACTAAGCGCTTGGTCTCAAAACAACATTGCCTTTGAAGAATACGATTTGGACAATGGGTTGCACGTCATTCTACACGAAGACCACAGCACGCCTATTGCGGCCGTAACCGTACTCTATCACGTTGGCTCTAAAAACGAAAATCCAGAACGCACGGGTTTCGCCCACTTCTTCGAGCACCTGCTCTTTGAGGGAAGTGAAAATATCGGTCGAGGTGAATTTGATAGCTACGTGACCAATGCGGGCGGGGCATTGAATGCCAATACCTCACAAGACCGCACGTTCTATTTTGAATTATTGCCGTCGAACCAAATGGAATTAGGCCTTTGGTTAGAAAGCGAGCGCATGTTGCATGCGAACATTCAAACCGTTGGGGTTGAAACCCAGCGAGAGGTAGTGAAAGAAGAGAAGCGTCAGCGCGTAGACAACCAACCTTATGGGTCTTGGTTGGAAAACATGATGAAGCGCTTGTATACGGAGCATCCTTACAATTGGGTACCCATAGGTTCTATGGATCATTTGAATGCGGCCCAATTAGACGAATTCATGGCCTTCTACAAGAAATTCTACATCCCGAACAATGCCACCTTGAGTATTGCCGGTGATATCGACGTTGAGAAGACCAAAGCACTGATTGAGGCTTACTTCGGAGATATTCCTTCCGGCACTCCTGTAGCACAACCTACAGTAGTGGAGCCGCCACTAGGCGGGGAGAAATCGGCCACTATATATGATAATATCCAATTACCTGCTGTAATGATGGGCTACCGCATGCCTCCACAAACCTCTGATGATGCTTATGCGCTTCAGATGGCATCAACAGTGCTGAGCGGTGGACCTTCCTCACGTATGTACAAGCGTTTGGTCGATCAAGATCAAACGGCCCTTCAGGTATTTGCCTTCCCGTTCTCATTGGAGCAAGGCGGTGCCTTCATCACCTTCTCATTGGCCAATGCCGGAAAAACCATCGACGACATGGTTCCTGCTTTGGAAGAGGAGATTGCCAACTTGCAGAATGAGCTCATCTTTGAGCGTGAATTCCAGAAGATCCAAAATCAAATGGAGAGCAGGTTCGTACAGAGCAACTCAACCATGGCCGGTATTGCCGAGAGCTTGGCTGATTACCATACCTATTATGGTGATGCCAACCTCATCAACACCGAGCTGGAGCGTTACCGCGCCGTAACTCGCGAGGACATCCAGCGCGTGGCACAGAAATATTTGGTCAAAGACAACCGCGTAGTATTGCGCTATTTGCCAAAGAGTGAAGAACCAACAGCGGCAGCTGAATAATCCCGAGCCATGAGAAAGTATATCTATACCTTATTTATCGCCCTTGTTACCATCAGCCTAAGTGCTCAGGTAACCATCGACCGATCCACAGCACCTGTACCAGGTCCTGCACGTACTCCGGAAATAGGTTCGTACGAAAGTTTTGAATTGAAGAATGGCCTCAAGGTCTTCGTCGTGGAGGATCACAAACTGCCGCGCATCACCATGTCCCTAATTTTGGACCGCGATCCGATCGTAGAAGGTGCAAAGGCAGGTTATGTTAGCATTGCCGGTGATCTCATCGGTGCGGGAACCGCAAATCGTACGAAAGCTGCTTTGGATGAAGAAGTAGATTTTATGGGGGCCAATTTCGGCACGGGTTCCAACTCCATCCGTGTTGGTGGATTGAGCAAATACACCGATCAACTCATCGACATCCTTTCTGATGTATTATTGAATCCAAGCTTCCCAGAGGAAGAATTTGATAAGCTAAAAAGCCAAATGATTTCTGGATTGAAGGCCAACGCTGATGATCCAGATGCTATCTCTGGCAACTTGCGCGGTGCAGCCCTGTACGGCCTGGAGCACCCTTATGGGGAGGTGATGACCGAAGCGACCGTTGAAGCGATCAGCATCGACGATTGCAAGGCATATTTCGATACGTATTTCCGTCCAAACATCGCATACATGGTGGTGATCGGAGATATTACAGTAAAGGATGCCAAGAAGAAACTCAACAAGGCGTTGAAGAAGTGGAAGGCTGCTGAGGTACCTGCACACGACTATGCAAAAACGCCTCGCGCGGCATCGCCTCGTATCGTTATGGTAGATAAACCCTCTGCCGTTCAATCTGTAGTGTGGTTGGGCAATGTCATTGACTTGCCACAGGGCCATCCGGATATCGAGCCTTTGCGTGTGGCCAACCAAATCTTGGGTGGCGGAATGTCGGGACGTTTGTTCACCAACTTACGTGAGGACAAGGCCTTTACTTATGGTGCCTACTCCAACTTCGGTGTGGACGAGTTGAATGCAACATTCGGAGCATCGGCGAAAGTGCGCAATGAAGTGACAGATTCAGCCATCACTGAATTCTTGTACGAAATTGAGCGTATGAAAAATGCTCTAGTTTCGAAAGAAGACCTCATTGCGGCGAAAGCCAGCTTGAGCGGTTCATTTGGTCGTTCGCTGGAGAGCCCGGCGAGTGCGGCAAACTTTGCCTTGAACATCGCTCGTTACAACCTTCCTTCAGATTACTACAACAACTACTTATCGCGTCTTGAAGCCGTTACGGCAGGCGATGTAATGCGCGTTGCCAACGCCTACATGAATGGTCCTTTGATCATTACAGTGGTGGGGAAAGCAGAGGATGTTGCGGGCAAGCTGAGCGCCTTTGGTGAGGTGGAATATTTTGATGCACAAGGAAATGCAACTGAGGCACCGACCTTCTTGTTTATGCCGGAAGGCATCACAAAAGAATCGGTATTGAACAATTACTTCGAGGCCATCGGTGGTGCGGAAGCATTCCAAAACATCACCTCTTTTGAGCAAGAAATGAGCCTTGAGGCGCCAGGTATGCCGGGTACAGTTGGTATGAAGACGGTGAAGAACATCCCAGATTATTACCTCTCTGAGCAAAGCATGCAAGGCATGACCTTGATGAAGGTAGAATACAAGGATGGCGCAGCGACTCGCAGTGGTATGCGCGGCAATGCTGATTTAGAAGGAGAGGAATTGGCCTCAACAGCTAAGGAAGCGAAGTACGTTATCAGCCAGCTAGAATGGTTGGAAAATCCAGAGGCCATTACCTTCGACGGGCAAACCCTTGTCAATGGTAAGGACGTCTACCAAATCACGGAAGGCGAGCAAACGCACTACTTCGATGTAGCTACAGGTCTACTATATATGAGTGTAGAGACTGCAGAAGGTCCTGAAGGCGACATTACTGTTACTACTGTATTTAAGGAGTGGCGGGAAGTTGGTGGTTTGACCTTCGTGAAGACCATCGAACAAAGCGCCGGTCCGCAATCATTCACAGTGACCGTTAATACAGTCACCTGGAAATAACATTCGGCACGGCCGAAAAATTTGAATTCTAACCCACCCCGCGGCGCAGCCGCGGGGTGGGTTTTTTTATGATTATTTTTTCTTGTTCACCAGGTATATCCCAGTGATAATGACCCCTAAGCCGAGGAGGTGATTCCAGATAATCTGCTCCCCGTCCCACAGCCCCCAGAGCACGGCTACGACTGGAATGGCATAGGTCACCGAGCTTGAGAAAAGAGCGTTGGTGATTTGAATAAGATAGTTGAACATGATAACGGCAATGCCCGAACCGATCACCCCTAAGATGGCGATAAATCCTAAGTTTGTCCATGCCTGCGGATCGTTCAGGAACACCTCGTGAACTCCGGAGGCCAAGCTAAACACGATGGTGAACGGTGCGGCGGTCGCGAGGGAAAGGGTCGTGACCGTAAGTGCTTTGAGGTGCGGTAAGTTTGATTTCAGCGTGTTGACGCTCGTGCCGTACATCATGGTGGCGAGCACTCCAAAAAGCCCATAGCCCAATTCTCCTTCAATACTAAAAGCGCCTTGTAGGATGGAATTTATCGGTAGAATGAGAATCACCGCGCCAAGTAATCCAACCGCCACCCCTTGCCATTGTGTATCGGTGGCTTTTTGTCCAAAGAACCAGCCGCCTATGAGCACGGTGAACAGTGGCACGAGGGAATTAATAATCCCAACTACTCCGCTATCGAGGTGGTTGACAGCGAGAGGGAACAAAACGTAAGGAATGGCGTTTCCTAAGAAGCCCACAATGGTTAAAGAGATGAGGTCTTTCTTGCGGAAATGCTTGAAATGACGAAAGCCAATGACCGCCATAAAAAGTGCGGCGATGCTCACGCGCAAGGTGCCTACTTGGGTGTAGGAAAAACTTTGAAGGCCACGTTTCATCAAAATGAAGCTTGAGCCCCAGATGATGGCCAGACCGATGAATAGGATCCACGGTAGGGCCGGCGAGTGAGAGGTACTTTGTTTCGACATGCCGCAAAATTGTGACAAATGCCTCACACTTTGACGCGATGGGATGTAATTTTGCTGAAAATACTTGACTATGAGAACCCTTTCCTTCCTTATTCCCCTTTCATTTTTAGTGGTTTCCTGCAGTCAGCCGGAGCCAGAAGTCATCGAAATGCCAGTGCAGGCGGAGGCCGTAGAGGTAGCTCCGAATGCGGAAGCTAAAATGTTTGTTTCGGGCATGACCTGCGTGATGGGTTGTAAGGGTGCGATCGAAAAGTCGCTCAATGCCCACGAGGGCGTGGCGAGCTTTGCCATTGTGTTTGAGGACAGCGTGGCCACCGTGAGCTATGATAGCACGTTGGTGAGCGCGGAAGAATTAGCTGATGCGGTCGGTTCGGTGGCCGGTGGCGGGCTGTATGCAGCGACGTTATTAGCGGAATAATATGAGAAGCGCACGCATTCGCTTTTGGGCGACCACTTCGTTGGTGTTCATATTCCTTGTCATCTTGGCGGGGTCGGTGGTGCGTGCAACAGGTTCGGGCATGGGATGTCCCGACTGGCCACAATGTTTTGGCTACAATATCCCTCCCACAGATGTGGAAACCTTGACTTGGCGCGAGGGCAGAAGCTTTGAGGAGGGTCAGATGATTTTATTGCAGGACCAATTCTGGGTAGCAACCTCAGATTTCACGACGGGTGAGGAGTTTGCTCCGGAAAATTGGTCCCTATTTGATCGCCACGACTACAACATTTTCAACCCTGTACATACTTGGATTGAGTTTATCAATAGGTTGATCGGTGCCTTGAGTGGCTTGCCGGTGTTGGCATTGGCCATATTTGGAGTATGGGGTGTGCGACGCAATGTGTGGAACGCAGTGCTCGCCGTGGGCGTGCTGTTTTTGTTGTTGTTCGAGGCGTGGTTGGGTAAGATTGTGGTCGATGGGAATTTAGTCCCAAACCAAATCACCATACATATGATGGGCTCGGTAGCCATTGTGTTGCTACTGCTCGCGCTTCGCGCTCGCAATACGGAAGGAGCATTCGCTTATCCTAAGTCTGTGGGCGTAGCCTTGGTGGCGTTGTTGGTGATGGTGGTGTTCCAAATATTCTTGGGTACGCAGACCAGAGAATTGGTGGATTATGCCTTGGAGCATGGAGTGATGCGTACAGAGGTCATTGAGTCTATTGAAGGGGCAATGCCGAAGGTGCACCGCAGTTTTGCTTGGGGGATTTTGTTGATGACGAGCATCCTGTTTTTCCTTCAGCGCAAACACAGGGTTTCCATTCCCGGCTTTGGGCCATTGGTCTTCGCCATCGCGATGGAATGGGCCATAGGCGTGGTGTTGTTTTTTACGGGATTGCCGAAGGCGATGCAGCCGGTTCACTTGGTGCTGAGCATCGGTATTTTGGCGTCGATCAGTTATCCTCTTTTTCTTGCTGCACGTAAGTCTTGAGCAGCTCTAGGGCGCGTTCCCACTGCGCTTCATGAACCAAAATCTTGATGCTTAAATCTCCGCCGACAGGGAGGACGCTGGCCATTTGGTAGTGCTCTAAAGTAATGCGAATACTTTGACTTTCTAAGAAAGTAGCAATGAGGTCTGCCTCGATAGGCGTAGCGGCGATATAGAGGAGTTTATGGCGCATTATTCCAGTGTAAAGAGCTAATCATTTCTAGAATCTCCGCTTGCATGAACTGAGTAACCGGCGCGAGACTATCTGCGTTAGGAGCACTGTAGTGATATAATACCCCACGTAAAAAGTGTTGAGTACTATCAGTTGCATAGAACTGTGTGGTGGTGGCCGATGCTCCGGAGAGTTCATAGTAGAGCCCATAGACCTTTTTGTCCTTGTATTCGAAAAATTGCTCGCGCATTCCGCTTGCTTTTACAGTGTGTTTATAGGCCAATTGTTGCGCATCACGAACCAATGCTTCAAGATTGTTGTCAACGGGTTTGTAGGTGAATTGGACCGTGCTTAGAATTGATGGATAAACGACATCGAGCCAATATTCTCCTTCACGCACCTCTTCATTCCCTTCTTCAGCTAGTACATCCTTCACGATAACCTCAGCTTCGGCATTGATATCCAGCCCGAACGGTGCGGATTCATTCAGCGGGGCATAGTTATCGGTGCTGGGAAGTCCAATACGCATGAAGGCATCTGGTCTAGCTGTTGGTGCCTCGCTGCAGGATAACCAAAGAAGAGGGAAGACAAGAAGTAATTTATGCTTCATGGTTGGGGTCTATGGTTACTTTTATGCGGATTAGTTTACGTTGATCTACACTTTCTACCTTAAATGTAAAAGCATTGTAGTTCACCTTTTCACTTTTCTCTAAAAACTTGCCGGCAAGTTCCAGAACGAGTCCTGCCAGGGTTTCGCTTTCGCCGTCTACAGTGTCGAATTGGTCCCTAGAAATCCCTAAAACTCTACAAAAATCGATAAGCGGCGTTTGGGCTTCGAAGACGTAATTGTAGTCGTCGAGCTTGCTGTAGACTACATCTTCATCGTCGAACTCATCCGAAATCTCACCCACAATCTCCTCCAATACATCCTCCAGGGAAATGACCCCAGACGTACCGCCAAACTCATCCACCACAATGGCTAGGTGGATACGGCGCTGCTGGAATTCCTTGAGGAGATCATCTATTTTCTTGCTCTCGGGTACAAAGAAGGGGACTCGCATAAGGTCCTGCCAGCCAAAATTATTAGCGGCATCCATGTAAGGCAGAAGGTCCTTCACATATACTAGACCCTTGATTTGATCGAGATTCTCTTCAAATACAGGAATGCGTGAATATCCACTCTCGGTGATGTGCTGAAGCGTCTCCGGATACGGTGCCTTAATGTCTATGGCGACAACAGATGTCCTCGGCGTCATGACT
>JAKMGS010000150.1 GCA_022424815.1 Schleiferiaceae bacterium
TGGTGATAATACCTAACCCAATTAAAAGTGGCACTGGGCTCACGTCATGTGCGTGCGGTAATGTAGTGGTATGCGCAAGAATAGGTGATGCGCATAGTATTACTGAAAGACTTGCAAAAAATTTCATTACTTTCTCCTATCGGATGGGATTGTGTACTGTTACTAATTTTGTGCCGTCCGGAAACGTGGCCTCGACTTGTACTTCAGGGATCATTTCTGGAATGCCGTCCATACAATCTTTTCGAGTTAAAATGGTGCCGCCGTACTGCATCATTTCTGCTACGCTGCGGCCATCACGAGCACCTTCAACTACAGCATCGCAAATGAGTGCAATCGCTTCTGGATGATTAAGCTTCACGCCTCGTAGCAAGCGTTTACGCGCCACTTCTGCAGCCATGGATATTAGTAGCTTGTCTTTTTCTTTGGGACTGAGTTGCATTAGAGCCTCCAAGTTTTAGGGATGTCGGATTTTGTTATTTCTTTTATGATCGGGATGAGCATTTGCCGAAGTTTCATGCCGTCGGGAGCGATCAATCTCGACACCATAAGGCTATCGCTTAGCAAACTAGCGCCTGACGTTGAGTTTAAGATTGGTAGAATTTTAGGTAGGACAGCACCTGCGGCTCGCGAATAGTATATTACCAAAGCTGTCGCCCGTGCGCCAGCCATGACGGCTGGGCGATTCACGATGTTGGATATGTCTCCGGTAAATTTGGTGGCGTCTTGGAAAGCAAGTGATCCATCTAAAGATAGAGTGATCCTGTCTATTAAGCTTCCACAAATTTGATCTTCGCCCATAGCGACACGGCCAAAAAGAGTGGGTTCAACTATCAGTACGCTGGCGCTGGAGTCTGCATTGACAACCAGACTCCGATCTAGATAACCCCCATCGTAAAATAAAGTTTCCTGCGGCAGCCAATAAATTGATGATTTGTCCCGAACCGTGACACTATTCTTTATAACCCCATTAGTCTTATTCAGAGACCTGTAAATACGCTCAAAGCCTTGCGTTGTAACACAGAGGTGCGCGCTATCACGTGTTTCGAAGTGACCTGTCAATCTATCCCCGCCGGTGATTCCACCAGATGTATTAATACAGATTGCTTCAGCGCCATTTTGTTTTCGAGGGAAGAGTGCTTTTGATGCGCCTTCTTGATACAGATTTTGTAATTGGCTCGTGCCCCCAAAGCGTAAATCAAGCACCCCAATAGTACGGGGCTGTGTTTCAGAGGCTGCTTCAACTAAGTCTTTCATCCAAGTTATCTCGCTAAACGTTGGTGATTACCAAAACCTAATATGGCCTGATTCACAGTATGAGGAACAAAATTCGAGCACTTAATTAAGCTAATTAGAATAAAATTTAATCACATAGATAATAAATGATTAAAAAATGAGCATAAATATCTGTTATTGGAGTAAATCGTACTGAAATCTCTGAAGGAAAAGAAACGATTGAGCCAGTTTAGGACTGTTGATTCAGTTATGCGGACGCCGTAGTAGCGGGGACTTATATGAACCAAAATATCGATCTTGAACTTGTTAGCTTAACGAAGCGTTATGGTGCGACTGTCGCGGTTGATGAGATTAGTTACCATTTTGATGCAGGAACGTATGCCTGCTTATTGGGGCCTTCAGGGTGTGGTAAATCGTCCACTTTGCGAATGATCGCTGGGCATGAAACTGTGTCTGACGGCGCCATTACGCTCGGGGGCCGGAACATTTCTTCATTGCCGCCTGCTAAACGTGGCACAGCTATGATGTTTCAGAACTATGCATTGTTCCCACATCTTTCTGTTTTGGACAACGTCGCTTTCAGCCTCACGATGAGAGGAGTTGATAAGGCCATGCGCCGCGCCCGAGCAAATGAGCTTTTGGAACTTGTTGACATGACAGCGATGGCGGACCGCCTGCCCGCACAGCTGTCTGGGGGCCAGCAACAGCGCGCAGCTTTAGCGCGGGCATTGATTACAAAACCGGATATTTTACTTTTGGATGAACCGTTGTCAGCGCTCGATCCGTTCTTGCGTATTCGGATGCGCGCGGAATTGAAAAAATTACAGCGCGAATTGGGGATTACCTTTCTGCATGTCACTCATGGTCAGGATGAAGCTTTGGCGTTGGCAGATGAGATCGTCGTAATGAACGATGCAAAGATTGAACAAGCGGGTAAGACGCGGCTAGTTTTTGACGCGCCCAAGACGGCGTTTGTTGCCCGGTTCCTGGGATCTCATAATGTGGTAGCGATGCCTGAGGGCATGGTTGCTGTACGGTCTGATGCACTGAAAGTAACAAACGACAAATCTGCCAAACTTCCTGGCACAATCACAAATATTGAATATCAGGGAACGCACGTTGCCCTCACTGCGTCCGTCCAAGGCGGCCAAGAGGTCACGGCGCTGCTATCTGATAAGGATTTCTTCGGCAACCCGAAGGAGTTGGGCCAGGCAATAGGCCTGGACTGGGAGGCCTCGGCGGCACATGCCCTGGCTAAATAATGACACGCTAAATCAAAAAGGAAAAACTATGACTACAATTTCAAAAGTACGTTATTCACGTCGATCGATATTAAAGTCAGGTGGCGCGGCGGTGGCGGCCGCCGCGCTTCCGGCTCCAATGGTATGGGGACAAGAGACTAAAAACATCACCTTGCGTCAGTTTGGCACCGGTGTATCGAACTTGAATGATGTCGCGCTTAAAGTCAAAGAAGACTTGGGGTTCACCCTCGAAATGACTGCATTGGATACCGATAGTGTAACGCAGCGAGCCGCGACACAACCAAATAGCTTTGACATAGCAGATATCGAATATTTTATTTGTAAAAAGGTCTGGGCTGCTGGAAATCTTCAGGCGATGGATACCTCTAAGATTGCCCAGTACGATAACATTGCGGGTACCTTCCGGAGTGGCCTTTTAACACCTGAAAGCACAATCGCTCAAGGGACAGCACCGCACACAGTAGGGTTCACCACTGGCGTCGACGGCACAAAGTTCGTTCAGGAAGAATCAGGTTGGATGACTCTTATACCGACGATTTACAATGCTGATACATTAGGTATTCGCCCTGACTTGATCGGTCGCCCAATCAAAAACTGGTCCGAGCTTTTGAACCCAGAGTTCAGAGGCAAAGCCTCAATTCTAGATATTTCGTCCATCGGAATTATGGATATGGCGCTCGTTGTTGAGTCCATGGGCGAATACACTTATCCAGACAAGGGCAACATGACCCGTGAAGAGATCGACCTAACCCTAGGCATCTTCACTGAGGCCAAGAAAAATGGCCAGTTCCGCGCTTTCTGGAAATCTTTTGACGAATCTGTGAACCTTATGGCGTCGGGTGAGGTTGTAATTCAGTCCATGTGGTCGCCTGCGATTACGGCTGTGCGGTCGCAAGGTATTCCGTGCGTTTATCAGCCGCTTGAAGAAGGTTACCGGTCATGGGGAGGCGGGCTTGGCTTGTCTGCAGCTCTATCTGGAATTGAGCTGGATGCGGCGTATGAATACATCAACTGGTATCTCTCCGGTTGGGTTGGTGGCTATCTGATGCGTCAGGGCTATTATTCTGCGGTTCCAAGCACGTCAAAGCAATATATGTCCGAAGACGAGTGGGGCTACTGGTACGAAGGTAAAGCTTCTAAAGGTGACATCGTTTCTCCTACAGGTGCAAAACTTGCAGGACCAGGGGAGGTTCGTGATGGTGGCTCATTCTTAGATCGTATGGGTTCTGTTGTTTGCTGGAACTCTGTGATGGATGAGAACCAGTACATGGTCCGTAAATGGAATGAGTTCATAGCAGCTTAATTTATTGCGCTGCCTGATGGCAGTAACATTCTGGGGGGTATACTGCCCCCCACACCAATTTAGAGTATTTCTGGCAAGATGAAGAATTCGAACTTAACTGGCGTGGCATTGGCATCTCCTTTGATGTTCGTGCTTTCGGTGTTCTTGGTTGCTCCGATTATTATGATCGTGGTGGTTA
>JAKMGS010000059.1 GCA_022424815.1 Schleiferiaceae bacterium
GATCAGGACACGATCTTGCACAAACTAGAATATGCTTCATCGGATCGATTATTCGTCATTTATGATGCTATCCAGATGGGCATTCCACTTCGTACCATTTACGACATCACCAAAATAGATATGTGGTTCCTCAAGCAGATTGAGAATTTGGCGCGTGTCCAAGGTGAAATTGAAAAACATACATTGGAATCCTTGCCTAAGGATTTGATTCTTGAGGCCAAGATGAAAGGCTTCGCGGACCGTCAGATTGCACACATGATTCATGCCTTAGAAAGTGAAGTACACAGCAAGCGTACGGATTTAGGCATCAACCGCGTATGGAAGCTGGTGGATACTTGTGCGGCGGAATTCCCTGCACAAACGCCATATTACTACTCTACTTTTGAAAATTCTTTTGTTACCGCAGACGGTGTAGAAGTTATTGAGAATGAAAGTGTGGTCACTGACCGCGAGAAAATCGTCGTTCTTGGTTCGGGTCCTAACCGTATTGGTCAAGGGATTGAGTTTGATTACAGCTGTGTTCACGGGGTATTGAGTGCTCGTGAAGAGGGCTATGAAACCATCATGATCAACTGTAACCCAGAAACGGTAAGTACGGATTTCGATACCGCAGATAAGTTGTACTTCGAGCCGGTATTCTGGGAGCACATTTACGACATCATTCTGCACGAAAAACCAAGAGGGGTCATTGTACAGCTCGGAGGTCAGACAGCATTGAAGCTGGCAGAGAAGTTGAGCCGTTACGGCATTGAAATCATCGGTACTTCATACGAAGCATTGGATTTAGCCGAAGACCGCGGTCGTTTCTCTACGCTTTTGAAAGAAATTAATATCCCTTATCCAAAGTTTGATGTAGCGACGAATGCTGATGAGGCATTGGATATCGCGGATGATCTTGGGTTCCCAATTCTTGTTCGTCCTTCCTACGTATTGGGTGGTCAAGGGATGAAAATCGTCATCAATAAAGCTGAACTAGAGCGTCACGTGGTGAACCTCTTCAAAGAGTTTGAAGGGAACCGAGTATTGCTCGATCATTACCTAGATGGGGCCATCGAAGCAGAGGCAGATGCTATTTGTGACGGTGAGAATGCCTACATCATCGGTATCATGGAGCATATCGAGCCGTGTGGTATTCACTCGGGAGATAGCTCAGCAGTATTGCCGCCGTTCAACCTAGGTCCGTTGGTAATGCAGCAGATTGAGGAGCACACAGTGAATATTGCCAAGGCGCTTCAGACGAAAGGATTGATCAACATTCAGTTCGCCATCAAAGATGATATCGTGTACATCATCGAAGCTAACCCACGTGCTTCTCGTACCGTGCCATTCATCTGTAAGGCATACGGTGAGCCCTATGTGAATTACGCTACGAAGGTGATGTTGGGCACGAAGAAAGTCACTGATTTTAATTTCAATCCTGAATTAGAAGGATATGCGGTAAAGATCCCTGTCTTCAGCTTCAGCAAATTCCCTAACGTAAACAAGGCCCTGGGCCCTGAAATGAAATCAACGGGTGAAGCCATTCACTTCATCAAAGACCTGAAGGACCCAACCTTCAGAAAATTATACAGCGAGCGTAGCCTCTACTTGAGCCGCTAAGGAAACAGTTCGTAAACGGAGATCCCGGCGCCCATGGCGCCGGGATTCTTTTTTATCTTGACAAAAATTTTTGCCTCCATGCTTCGTTTTATAGCCCTAACGGTACTTGCCTACTTCATCTTCAGATGGCTCGATAGATTTTTTGGGGGAGGGAGATCTTCTGGTCCTGCAAAGTCGTCGCCGAAAAAGAAGAGCAGTACGTTCTCTAAGAATGTGGGCGAGTATGTGGATTACGAACAAGTCAAAGACGACGAGAAGTGAAAAAAATAGGCATCATAACCTACTATTGGCCGCCCGCGGGAGGTCCTGGCGTGCAACGCTGGCTGAAGCTGAGTAAATACTTGGCCAAGGAGGGGGTGGAGCTGCATGTGGTGACGGTCGATGCCGATAAAGCTACCTATCCGCTTCGCGACGAAGGACTGTTGAATGAGGTGCATCCAAACATTACAGTTCACCGGACTTGTACTTCAGAGAAGTTCGGCGCCTATAAAAAGGTGACGGGTAAGAAATCCGTGCCCTTCAGTGGCTTTTCTGGGGAGGAAGCTAAAGTGAGCTTCTTGCAAAAAGTGGCCAGATTTGTTCGAGGAAATTTCTTTGTTCCGGATGCCCGAAAAGGTTGGAACGCTCACGCCTATGCGGCAGCCGTTAAGATTGTTCAAGCACATGGCGTGCAGCACTGGGTTACAACATCGCCGCCTCACAGTACCCAATTAATTGGACTCAAACTTCAAAAGAAGTTAGGTATAAAGTGGATCGCAGACTTCAGGGATCCATGGACTGATATTTACTACTACCGCAAGTTTTATCCTACACCACTGACGCGTTGGTATGAGAAGGGATTAGAGCGTCGCGTGTTTTCAGGCTGTGATGCGCTGATTAGCGTAAGCCCTAGCTGGAGTGAGTTATATGAGAAAAAGGGCGGGTTGCCGAAGGGGAGTGTACACACACTGACCAACGGTTTTGACCCCGAAGATTTCGCAGTATTGAAGCCACAGCGTCCCGAGGTATTTACCTTGCTTTATGCCGGAACCTTGGCGGCGCAATACCCTGTGTCGGAATTAGTCGAAGCGCTGAATACCTTGAGCTTTCCCATGCATATCAAAGTGGTGGGGTCATGGGACGGTAAAAGCGCGGAAGATTTGGCCCAAGCAGGCGATCACATTCAGGTGACCTTTGAGGAATATGTTCCTAAAGCGGCCTTGAATCAGAAATTGCTCGATTGTCAGATGATGCTGTTCTTGTTGCCAGACGTGGCCAGTGCCACCGGCCATATTCCAGGGAAGCTCTTTGATTATTTAGGCGCGGGTAATCCTATTTTGGGATTAGGTCCGACCGCAGGGGATGCCGCCTCCATCATTCATGAAGCAGGGGCGGGGCAATGTTTCGATTATGCTGATAAGACAGCCATTGCCCAATACGTTCAGCAGCAGTACGACCAAGGAGCTCCAAGAACTGAAGCTTCTCGCATTGCGAATTATGCTCGAGATGCACAGGCCAAGCGCCTGCTTACAGAGATATTGAAATAAAAAAGCCGCCCCGAGGGCGGCTTTTTTTATGCTTCCTTGCGCTGTTTCCAGCCCATCCATCCCAGTAGAAGTAGGAGTATGCCGGAACCTGCGAAGTTGATCTTGCGTCCCGCATAGTAGGACTTAGGCGCGAATTCAAACGTAATGGTATGCTTACCTGCCGGTACTTGAAGCCCGCGCAATAGGTAGTTCACACGAAGGTGATCCACTGCCTCGCCGTCGATGTAGGCTTGCCAATCGTTGCCCGAACCTTCGTAGTAGATTTCTGAGAATACAACCAGGGCATCATTGCCTTCGAAGCTGTACTCCAAGAATTTTGGGTCGTAGGTGGTTAATTTAATGCTAGCTGATCCAAAGTCAGTTTTACCGCTTAGGGCTGAGGCATATTCCTGAGGCACGATGGCGGTTTGCTTTGGGTCAAAATTTGATAGCGCCGCCATTTCAGCATCTGCATTTGCCGCATATTGTACGTTGCTTACGGACCAAGCGTTGCCACAAGCTTGGACATTGCGTTGGGCTTGTGGTTTGCCATTTTGTCCTTGAGTAATAACCCATTTGGCGTTTAACATATTGAAACACGCCATGTTTTGTTTGTTCAGCTGGTTATCAATCAAATCTTGATACCGTTGCAGTTTAGCACCATGATAACCGCCTATGCTCTTATGATGATAGGAGGTATAACTATCGCTAGTTAATGAGGCTAGCGTATTCCACACTCTGAAATGTGGGTCTTTGTCTTGTTGGATCTGCTCATTTGCAGGATTAGCGGCATATTGAGATTCCCACTGACGTTTAGAAAGAAAATCGTCCGTTTCTAATTGGTCTCTATCAAACGTCCATAAATCCGTTAATGCAACAACACCAATGATGGCAAATGTTGCCAATTGTTTTAATTTTTCGATATGCCAGAGATACAGCGCTCCACCAACCAATAAACCCATCACTAGAGAACGTGTTGCGGAAGAGGTAATTAAAGCTCTTCTGTCGCTAACCAGTTGATCGATAGAAAAACCGTTTTGTACGAACTGTGCATCTCGAGCAGTTTCTAGATCCATGAAATAAGGCGCTAAGAAACCGAATACGAAAAGGAAGCTTGCGAATAGCGCGGCACCTTTCCACAAAGCTTCGAAGCGAGCTTTTTTCTCCAAATCGAGCCAGTGCTGTAGTCCTAGTAAGCCGTAGAATGGAACGAGGAAGAATAATACGACCATAGCCATTGAGGGTACTCGGAATTTGTTGTACAAGGGCAAATAATCGAATAGTAGACTGTTGAACCAATCCATGTTTGAGCCCCAACCCATAAATGAGAAAAGAGCAATACTAACGATGACCCATTGACGAATGCTTCCTCCCACAGTGAAGAATGCCAAGCAAAAGAGGAAAAAGATACTTGCACCAACATAGTAGGCTCCGTTTCCCATGCTTTCACCAGTCCATTTCATAGCAGCACCACCTAAAAATTGATTAGCCTGCATGGATGCTTGTTTAGGGGACATTCTTTGCTGTCGTAAAATCCTTACAGTTTGATCGTAAGTCTGTATTTTCTTATTCTCGTAATCCACATTTACTCCACCACCCGCGGCATCCGGAATTATCAGAGCGACAGTTTCATAAATGCCTGCTGACCAACTCATGGCATATTCATAAGATAAGCCGCCTTCGCCTTGATTTTGGTTTTTCTGTGTCAATTCGCTCTTACCACCCCGCATACTCTCCTCTGTGTACACTTTTGTAGACCAGATGTTTGCGATGTTTGGGCCGATAGCTAGAATACCAGCTAAAAGTAATAATGCGGTATATTTCCCGAATTCAGGAAGTGCTTTTTCTCTGGCATATTTAATCAAATAAGTAAGCCAAATAACGCCCATGAACAGTGCTGCGTAATATGTGATTTGGAAGTGATTTCGGTGGATACTCAAACCTGCGAAAAGTGACATCAGGATAAAGGCACGCCAATTCTTTTTCTCAAGAATCAACAATAGCGCTAGGATCATCAATGGGATGAACGCCGCAGTGTTGACTTTTGCATTGTGCCCGGCCGCATAGCCAATAATGAAGAAACCACTATAGCCATAGGCAAATCCACCAATGGCACTAAGCCAGTGATGTACGCCCATACCTCGTAAGCCGATAAATGCCGCAATCATTAAGTAAAAAATAATGTAGGTAGATGAAGTACGACCTCCGATGGTACGCACAGCAGCTGAAATATATTCGAATAGATTCCCTCCATATTCTGTAGAAATTTGTGTAGTAGGCATTCCACTGAACATGGCATTTGTCCATAACGCTTCCTGTCCTGTTTCGTCGCGATATTCTCGTGTTTCCTTGCTCTTTGCATAGCCTAGTTTAATATCATCTTGGTCGAGTATATCTCCTTTGATGTAGGCAGGGCTTAAAAAAGCCACATTGATTCCGAGCAATACGATCATTGGGACAATCCAAGTCGTTAAAAACGGGGTGTATTTCTTCAGGGACATAGTTTGTATTTGTATCCATGCAAACTAGCAAAACTTGTGGAATAATCGGACCTAATTGATTGATAAACGGCAACTAGATGTGTATTTTTGACCTTCAACTGATTATCATTTTATGGATAGCGAAAAAGCCAATGTCATTGGTAAAGAGCAAATTCTGGATGTCCTCGTAGAAGGATGTGACGAACGAGTTCATCAAATCCCGGAGACGGGACTCAATAAATACCACCTTAATCCAGTCGAATACGAAACATTGTTTCAGCGAGGTTCGTGTACAGCCAATGTGTTGACGCGCCGTTCTTACAGTGTGACGAAGGCGTTTTTGGGTAAGTATGAAGATTTGAATTATGAGAACTTGCTGGAAAACCAAGCGAACCGCCTTCGCAATTTGGTGCAGGATGAATTCAAGGATCCTTTTGATGTATACTTTGGGCCGTCCGGATCGGATTTGGTGTACTACCCGTTGATGTTTCAAATGATGTTGAACCCCGGGAAGCGCTTGCTGAATATTGTGAGTTGCCCGGAGGAATTAGGCTCTGGAAGCAAGTTCGCTTCTGAGACCAAGTTCTATGCGAACTACAATCAGTTTGGCGAGACTATTGAAAAAGGTGCCTTCGTAGATCCAGACAACGTCAGCGAAGTAGTCTACTTAGATGCTCGTGATGAAGAAGGGAATATCTTGGACCGTACGGCGGCCATCAATAAAATTATTGCTGAGAATCAAGATGCTGCCATTGTGGGTAGCTTGGTGTTCGGTTCGAAGTCTGGCATTAAGGATGATTTGAACGTCATCGATACCGACAACGATACCATGTGGGTGGTAGATTTATGCCAATTCCGCGTGGACCACAAGCTCATCCACGAGCTGTTGGCCAAAGGTGTAATGGTCATGTTGACCGGATCAAAATTCTTTCAAGCCCCACCATTCTGTGCCGCGATGCTTGTGCCACGCAAGTGGAGTGAAAAGTTGAAGCATATGGACGCTTCGATCATTCAGCCCTATGGCAAGTTGTTCAGCGCCTACGATGTGCCGTGGTTCATGGAAAATATGCGCGCCAACCTCCCCGCAACAGAAAATAAGGCCCTGCGATTGCGATGGGAGATTGCCCTAGACGAAATGGAAGCCTACAGTTATTGGTCAACACGCCAGACGGACAATATCATTACTCGTTGGGCCATGGGGGTTATGGGCAGATTAGAGACTTCGCCGTATTTCAAATTGATGCCGGACCAATTAAAAACCAATATGTCCATCATCTCTTTCCAAGTATGGGTGGGCGGACGTGCTCTGGATAATGACGAATTGAAAAAGATGTTCGCTGCTATCACTACGGATAGACACGAAGGATTTAAAGGCGGGTACGACAGGGTATTCTTCGGCCAGCCAGTACAATACGGTAACAAGAGTTTTATCCGCCTCGCAGTTGGCGCCTTTAGTGTACGTGCGTTCTTGGAAAAAGATGCCGTAGATTTAGAAGACGATTATAGATTGATTGAAATCATCGAGTCGTACGCCGAAGAAATGTTTGGGTGATTCAAGCCGGAGAAATAGCACGCATTATGATGGACATGCTTCCAAAACTGGGAGCAGAAGATACTGCCGTGATTGGTGTGAACCTCCCGGTATTAACTGCTAGACTGCGCCATTTACAAGATGCTTTCCCGGAAGGGGTTCAGCACAGCATTGCTATCAAAACCAATCCTCATCCGAAGATGCTTGAATTCCTTGTTTCTCAGGGTTTTGGTTTGGAAGCGGCCTCTATTGAAGAGGTGCGCATGGCATTAGCGGCGGGTTGTTCACCAGCTCAGATCGTTTTTGATTCTCCTGTAAAAACACGTCACGAGATACGTGAGATTTCATCTTTGCCGGGGATGTTGGTGAATGTGAATTCGTTGGATGAATTAGATCGATATGATTCTGGTTTTAAGGGGATTTTAGGAATTAGAATTAATCCTCAAGTTCATACAGGGGCTCCAAATCTATTTGATGTAAGTAAAAATGAAAGTAAATTTGGTGTGCCTATTGACATCAAAGAGCAAATCATTGATGCCGCCATTAGGTATCCTGTTCAAGCTTTGCACATTCACAGTGGCTCACAAATGAAAGATTTGAACATTCAACGAGGTGCATTGAAAGAGCTGAGGAGAATAGCAGATACCGTCAATAGCGTATCGCCTAGAAAAATTAAGATTCTTGATATTGGTGGTGGATTACCCACTGAGTCACTTGATGAGTTCACGCGAATGGAGGCTTATGGCCAAATGGTGAGAGAGGTCTTCAGAGATTCAGAATACTTGATAGTCACTGAATTTGGACAATGGGTGCATGCTGAAGGGGGATTCGCAATAACCTCCATCGAATACGTACTATCACCAAACAAGGTCTTTATTCATTTGGGTGCAGATTTTTTCATGCGCGATGCCTACACTAGTTCAAGGTCGTTTCCAATGAGCGTTTGGAATGGCGATGCTACTCAATTGAAAGGTGAGGATAGGGCTTATGATATTGCAGGTCCATTATGTTTTGCTGGAGATTATTTGGGACATGGTGTTGTTTTACCGAAAGGAATTCAAGAGGGACATTACCTTTTTATTGATCATACCGGTGCGAATACTTATGCGCTGTGGTCACGTCATTGCTCGCGAACACTGCCTGCAACCTGGGCCTGGAACGGAAATTCAATGGTAAAATGGAGCAATAGGTCAACTATTGGTTTTTAATCTTATTTTTGGAACACAAGCATTTATGATGAAGTACCGTTTTTTACTCCTACTTACGGCATTTGCACCGGCATTGTTCGGACAGCAAATCATGACCGTTTCGGTAGATCAAGATAATTTTATTGTTTGTCCAGACGAGATAGTTGAGGTAAGTGCTTCACGCTCGACGACATTGAATAACTCTTTGGACTTCAACGGATCTTCAGATTATTTGGAGATTCCGAATAATGCAGCATTTAACATCGGTACTACAAGCTTTACCGTTGAGTTTTGGGTCTTGACAAACGATATGTCAAATCTGGAATACCTGGCTGTTAATAGAAACAGCACTGGTATTGGATGGGCTATTTGGAAGAATGCCTCTGGTACTGTTGGGTTTGCAGCAAGAGATCAATTGGGAAATTATGATTCCATGTTTGGTACGATTAGTCAAATTGATGATGGAGGTTGGCACCACGTTGCAGTAACATGGAGCCGAGGAGGTGCTGCTACCTTGTACATTGATGGTGGGTACGAAACTCAAAAGACACTCAATGTTGGTGGAGATATCTCGCACACGGGTGACATTACTTTAGGTTATGGTGTATCGCCAACTACAGGAAATGCTACTTACCTAAACGGCGAAATGGATGAATTCCGCATTTGGTCGGAGGAACGAACTAGCGGTGATATTGCCACCTATATGAGTACGCACTTAAATCCATCATCTTTTCCAACCTTGGCAGTAAACTTCGATTTTAATGAATTAACTAATGCAGATGACTGGTACGATTGTGCGAGCGGTATCATTGCTCCTACAGGTACTTCAGTACCATCAGTAAATCAAGCTGGCGGTCCATCCATGACTTTCAACTTTGCCTATACTTGGACGAATACTTCAGGTAATACACAAAATGGAGCCAACTATCAAAAGTCTTTCGGGCTCCAAGATACCGTTGTGGTGGAAGCGGGGTACTGTAAATACTTGTGTACGGATACTTTCTATGTGGAAATCGCAGATTGTGATACCGTGAAAGATCCGCGTGATGTGGCTGCAGTATTTGCGCCAACAGCCTTTACGCCAAATGGTGATACCAAGAACGATTACTACATCGTGAAGGCCAATGCCATTAGCTATTTTGAAATGCAGGTGTACAATAGAGATGGAAACATTCTCTTCCACAGCAAAGACATCAATACCGGCTGGGATGGCTCGTTTGAGAACCGTCAGTGCACGGAGGGAGTATATATCGCACAGATTATGTACAGAGATGTTGAAGGTCTTGAATATATCAAGTATCAACAGTTCACATTGATGCGCTAGCCTTATCGAATGAATTTAAAAGCCCAAGAGTGATCTTGGGCTTTTTTTATGAAAAAACCTATGGCCTTGTCCAGGTTGTACTTCGTCCTAGCCAGGTTATCCCTAAAACATATCCCTTAAAATAAAGAGAGCCATCGGCATTTAATTCGCAGTAGCATTCATAAGTTTTACCATTTTCCGGATCATAAATGGTTCCATTCTGCCATTGCTTTTCGGCCTCGTTGTACTCTAATCCTTTTAAGATGATCAGGTTTAACAACGGGGTGTTTTTACGACCCTCATCGGGATTCAATTCATCGACTCTTGGGGAAGTTCCATCTGCATTAAAGTCCTCTTCAAGCCATGCGATTTTCCCGTAGTACTTCCCATTTGTGGCTTTGTAAACCCTCACGATGGAGGATTTTTCTGCATTGTGCCATTGACCTATGATTTGGTCTTGTGCTTGAATTGAGACACTCAAGCAAAATAAAAAGGTTAGGAGTAACCACTTTTTCATCACTCGTTGAGGGTATCGTTTTCTTTTTCTATTTGCGCTCCAGAAATACTTGCATTTAGTTCGAATCCTATAATCAATCCGAAGGCGTTTACATATATCCACAATAGCATAATCATAAGTGTTCCTATAGAGCCGTAGAATTTATTGTACGTAGAAAAATTATCTACATAAAAACCAAAACCTTGTGACGAAATGATGATCAATAGGGTTGCCAAAATACTTCCCGGACTTATAAAACGCCAATGTCGACGGCGAACGGGTCCATAGTTGTACACCAAGGAAATACCAAGTAAGGTTGCAGCCAAAAGAACAAGTAATCTGGCCCATCCAATAATATCTGTGGTGTATTCTGTCAGGTAGCCTTGCTCAGCCAGCCATCCGGTAAATCCTTCAGAAAAAATAAGAGCGACAATAGCGACTAAAATTAACAGCGCGAGCAAAATGGTCAGTAGAAACGCACTAAAATACTGCCACCAAAAATTTTTCACATTTATGTTGTGATATGATATTCCTAAGTTACTTATTAGGCTAAGTGTACCGTTAGTCGCGAACAGTAATGCCGCGACGAATGTAATAGAGAGGAGGCCGCCACGTTTTATGGTCAAAAGATCTTCTATCGTTTCAAATGCCATATCATGGGTGCTTGGTGGCAAGGCTGTAGCCAATAATTGAAACAATTCTTCCTGAAAAATATCCAGTGGCAGGAATGCTATTAATGTGAAAATAAAAATGATGCCAGGGAAGAGTGCTAGAAAAAAGCTGAAGCTGACGGATCCTGCACGAGTTGAAATAGCACCTTCATAAATTCCGCGAAAGAAAAAAGACAAAACATCCCACAAAGTGAGGCCATCAAAAAACGGTGGTTTTATTGCGGACAATAGTTGTTTTATCTGATCGCCAATATTGATCATCATATTCTTC
>JAKMGS010000151.1 GCA_022424815.1 Schleiferiaceae bacterium
CGGACGAGTTGCCAAAATTGGACCGGGCTAAAGATGCTTTTGAGGCGTACGAAGAAGCGATCTTGTTGCACGTGCATTGCCACCAAAAGAGCTTGGAAAGTGCGGGAGATACCGCCTATGTTCTTCAAGTGTTATTAGGTGCCAAGGTGGACCGCGTGAAAAGCAGTTGCTGCGGAATGGCGGGGTCGTACGGGATGAAAAGGGAGAATTATGCGATGAGTAGGAAGATGGCAGAATTGGTCCTGCTTCCAAAAATTGAATCTTTTGAAGGAGAGGTCATCGTGGCTACAGGAACCTCGTGCCGACATCAGATTGCTGATTTTAGTCAGCGGAAGGCGGAACACCTCGTTGATACATTATGGGCGCAGTTAAAAAGATCTTAGAACGCTGGGTAGTCTTCCGTGGAGGACTGGCGGTATTGGGCACGTTGGCGAGGATTAAAGCGTACGGATTGGCCGGAGCCATGAGCAAGAGCTCTGCCAAATTAAACCTTAGTTTGAACAAGCCTGAGGTGGCCACTAGTGTCCATGAGCTTGGGAAAACTTGGGTGAGTTTGATGCCGCCCGATGCACAGCACAAATTCAAGTTTACCGGAAGCGATGAGAAGACAGCCTTCACGGAAATTCACATCAAATGCCCACTTCGAGGCAGCGGTGATCCGCACGCTTGCTACCACCTGATGAATTACGACAGAACCTTGATGGAAAAGGTCGGCGGCCAGTTGATTGTACTAGAGACTCAAGCCAACTCCGGCAAAGACCATTGCAAGCTCGCTATTCGAAAAGCGGGTGAAGATGTAAGTGACCTCGTTCCGGCGTACCAACGTTAGGGCTGATCTGCCTGAAGCAATCTAACCCCAACATCCTGGATGCCATAGAGGACCGTGTCGCGCATGCCGTGTTGCACACGTAAGGTGTAGCGCTCGCCCTTTTTGAAACGGACCGCGCTGTTGCCCACGGGCACCATCATCGTCTTGAGATCGCTCATTCCAGAACCGTTCCAATGGCCCAGTTCGTTGGCCAAATGCACATTGACCGTATCCGCATAGGCCACACCCTCCATCGTACTGATGGTACGGAACAAGAAGAGGTTGTTATAAGGGTAATCGCTCAGGTGACGCACGTACAAACTCATGAACACTGGAATGCCGCTGTCCTGCGGTTCCCACTGTACTTGCACGACACTGTCCATGTGCCACCTGTGCTCTTCAAAAGTGGTGAGCTCGTCCAAAATAGGCGCCGGTCCACAAGAGACCATGGTCCACGCGCCTAAAACTGCCAAAAACAAGTGTTTTTTGACGATTTTCAATGATTTTGGGACATTTTCAGCCATTTTTTGGATGTTTTTAGTCCTTTTTCGTGTTTTTCGGCGCGTTTTGACTTTGGCCCTGGCCTTTGCCTTGGCTTCTGCCCTTACCACCGCGATTTCCACCGCGATTGCGGTTTCTATTGCCCCGCTTGCCTTTCGATTGGTCGAATCTTGTGATACTATCCTCAGCATTGCCGCCCACAAAATCTGCCACTTCCAACTCAGCTTTCTGACGCTTCTGTTCTTCGTAGCGGAATTCCATAATGTCGTCTGGGTATTCACCGCGCTGGTTGGCTTCTACGATTTCCAAGACTTGGTCCAGCTTCATTGGGATCCAATTCGTAAAATCACTGTCCAAGGCATACCACAACATCTCCTTAAAGATGTCCATCTTCTGGAACACGGCGGTGCCCTGCGCAAGCTTGAGCTTCTTGCTTGGGGATGGAAAACGCTTGACCGCCTCCATGTAGCTATCTAGTTCGTAGTTCAAACAACACTTCAACTTACCGCACTGTCCGGCCAATTTTTGTGGGTTCAAACTCAACTGCTGGTAACGCGCCGCCGCGGTATTCACACTGCGGAAATCGCTCAACCAGGTCGAACAACAAAGCTCACGGCCACAGGAGCCGATACCGCCCAATCGCCCGGCTTCTTGACGCGCCCCGATCTGACGCATTTCGATGCGCACAGAAAATAATTGGGCCAATTCTCTAATCAATTGACGAAAATCCACGCGCTCCTCTGCCGTGTAATAGAATGTTGCCTTTGAGCCGTCGCCTTGGTATTCCACATCGGAAATCTTCATCCTAAGGCTCAAGCGCTGCGCCACCTCACGTGAGCGCATCATCACACCCTTCTCCAAACCACGGGCACTGGCCCACGTTTCGAGGTCCTTCTCCGAGGCCTTGCGGTACACCTTGAGCACAGGCTCTTGGTCCTCAATTTTGAAGTTTTTCTTATTCATTTGGAGCTTTACCAGCTCCCCAGTGATAGAGACGTTACCTATATCGTGACCGGAGTGGGCTTCAACCGCTACTGCATCTCCCAACTGAAGCGGGAGCCCGTTCGCATTGTGATAAAACTCTTTGCGACCGTTTTTAAATCTGACCTCTACCCAATCAAAAGGCTGATCGGTTGAGGGAAGTTCCATATTTGCGAGCCAGTCAAAGACCGGCAATTTTCCACATCCTCCGGTTCCACAAGATCCATTGCTTTTGCAACCCTTGGGAACGCCGCCACCGCTACTACAATTACTGCATGCCATGGTCGTTATATTTATGTTGTCAAACAAGCACAAGTGGTGTGTTGTTTGCGATACTAAGGTCGTAAATTGAGCCCATGATTAGACGAATAAGTCCAAAAATTCTCCTCACCATCTGTACCGCCCTGTTCCTAGGCCTACAGGCTCAGACTCAGAGCGATAAAGTTCGCGGTGCGGAGCCCTTTGACTTCTGGGTGGACCACCTGCCCTACAATAGTTTCTATCATATTGCCGCGCTTGACGACCGCACCTTCTCAGCGACTGAAAACAGCTTGCTGATCGTGCACCAAGGCGAGTACGAACGCTTATCTAGGGTCAACGGCTTGACCGGTTCGAACATCACCGCACTGGCCTCGGACGAAAACAGCCAAACCCTATGGATAGGCTATGCCAACGGCCGCCTGGATATTTGGGAAAATGGTGCTATAAAATCTATCGTAGATATCGTAGAAACGCCCTCCTACACTGGTTTGAAGCAGGTCAATGACTTCGCGTTTTACGATGGGAAGGCCTACGTAGGGACAGATTTCGGCGTGGTGGAATTTGATATCGCCACACGTTTGGCGGGGCGCACGCTTTTATTAGGGGCTAATTATTCCACGATCCCCATCCAATCCTTCGACATCAGCCCCGACGGCACGCTTTGCGCCTACTCCCCGAGCAATGCTTCGAATTTCTACTTCGGCGATGTGAACACTGCATTACCAAACTGGACCCAACGCCCTTACCAACTCTTCCTGGACAACTCCAACCCCGATCACATCACCTATTTTCCCGCAGAGGAGCGCTTCATTTTCGCGTGTGACGATTTGACCTCGGGCACCTACACGTTGGCGATGGGTGAGGCAGGAGGAAATTGGTCCGTGGAACCCTACCCCTCTCCTTTCCAAAGCGCGGCAGGTTGGCAAGGCATTCAAGACCTTCAAGTCAAAGGCAATTACCTGATCATTACGCGAGATTTCAATGTGTTCATGCGCCAATCCACAGCCAAAAACACCTTCTCAGACTCCCTCAACATCTCCAACGCCCTGTTTGCACCCGGCGTCCTTCGCCCCACCGCAGCCACCATGTTGGCGGATCAAAGCATTCACATTACCAATCTGCGCAGTGGCGTCCTACGCGTCAACACCAACGGCACCACCTCTCGATACCATCCCTCGAGCCCCTACAGCGCATCAGCCTTCAAACTCCGCGCATACGGCAACGGCCGCAACGGTTCGTATTCAAACCCTGGCGGCGATGGCGGACCTAGCTTCGGCGGCGTGATGCTCCTGCCCGGCGCCTTGAATGAAATTTGGACCAAGGCTTACCTCAACGAAGGGCCGAGCTATTAC
>JAKMGS010000004.1 GCA_022424815.1 Schleiferiaceae bacterium
CTTCCATATTCATCCACAGCGCTGAGAACGGCACTTGCCTCCAAACCCAAAATAGGTGCGTTTTTGATCGTTTTTGCCGCATTTTGGAGCTTTTTTAGCGCTTTTTGGGCCAATTTCTTCGATTCTGGCAAAAAACCACCACTGAGCGCTGCGCGTCCACTTGGGCTACAAACGACCGCTGGACTGTAGCCGAGCGCGCCGAGCACATCACACGCTTTGCCGACCAACATCGGATCGTTCGCTTGGGTAAATTCATCCACCCACAAAATCACGGCGCGCTCGTGGCCTGCGGCGCTTTTTACTGAATAGCCTCTTTCATACGCCTTCATGTAGGCGGGATTCACAAGCCCTGGTAGGGAACGCTCCGGGTGAATGCCCATCAATCGCTTGGTCAGTCCCGATTTTAAAACTGGGTTGATTAAACGCCACAACCCCTGATAGTTCAAACTCTTGTGGAAGTTGGCAAAGGCCTTGTCTGCCATCGTGCGTTTCCCCCGGTTTTGATACAAGTATTCAGACTTCATGGCGGCCATATCGACCCCAGAAGGACATTCCTTGGTACAGCCTTTACAGCCGACACAATGCTGCATCGCTTCGGCCAATTCTGGTGCTTTAAACCCTTCTATGCTTTGCTCGGTCAGTACGCTGCGGAGCACATTTGCCCGCCCGCGAGTACTGTCCCATTCGTCCCGTGAAGCCATGTATGAAGGGCACATTAACGCACCGGTGAAAGGCAGACGTCGGCAATCTCCAGATCCGTTGCATTTCTCTACGGCACGCAAGAATCCGCCTTCTTCGCTGAAGGGAAACTGGGTATCTAGCACGGGCTCCTCTCGATCTACTTTATAGCGCAAATCTTCGTTCATGGGTTTGGCGCCCACAATCTTGCCCGGGTTCAATCTGTTCTCAGGATCCCATGCCTTCTTGAAGCTTTCCATCCAAGGGTAAACTTCGGGGCCGTAAAAGTCTTTGATAAATGCCGCACGGACGCGACCGTCGCCGTGTTCTCCCGATAAGGACCCACCATATTTTTTGACCAATTCCGCACTGGCCTTACTGATTTCATACAGCAATCGGACCCCTTCAGAAGTCTTCAAATTCAAAATAGGTCTCAAGTGCAATTCCCCAGCACCGGCATGCGCGTAGTACACACTTTCTTGGCAAAAGCCTTGCATCAACGCATCAAACTCACGGATATATTCTTGGAGCACATCAATACGTACGGCGGTATCTTCAATACATGCCACAGGTTTCGCATCGCCCGGCACATTGGAGAGCAATCCCAGCCCCGAGGCACGGAGCTTCCATACTTTATCGCTGTCGTCGCCAAAGAGCTCGGCTCTGGCATAACTGTGCTCGCATTGCAGCGCAGCCAAATTTTCAGCGAGTTCCGCCTCGCTATCACCGCGAACTTCCACCAGTAAAATTGCTGCAGGATCGCCTTGCACAAAATCACGGTAGCTTGCATATTCCTTGCTCTCGCGAGTACATTCTAAGATGATGCGGTCCATGAGCTCCAGCTGGTAGGGGGTATGAGCCATCAATTTTGGTGTGGCACCCATGGCTTCATCCATGCTGTGGTAGTGCAATGCAGCTACGGCCACGTGAGCAGGAGGTAGGGGATCTAAGGCCACACGAATCTTGGTGGTAATGCCGAGTGTACCTTCTGAACCGCACATCACGCTCAAGAGTGCATCGGCATCGTTGCTAATTAAATCAATCGCGTACCCCGTATTTCTTCGGTGAATGCTCGCATCTGGGAAGTGAGATTCTAGGTTTTGAGTGGACCAAGCTTCCGACCATTTCTTCATCCAATCCTCCACTGCCAAAGGAATCTCACGCACGCCGTCGGACTTAATATCGCCCATGGCGCGCAATACCCCGTCCGCGGTGACCAGCTCAAGGCCGAGCAACTTTTCGCGGGTTGTTCCGTAAGAAATAGAGGTAGAGCCCGAGCTGTTATTGCCCACCATGCCGCCCATCATACAACGGTTGGAGGTGGAGGTATTGGGGCCGAAAAACAGTCCGTGTTCCTTGAGGTGGTAGTTGAGTTCGTCGCGGACAACGCCGGGTTGAACCTCTGCCCATCGCTCCTCCACATTGATGTGAAGAATAGCGTTCATGTGCCTTCCGGTATCTAGTACGGTGTCGTCGCCCACGACTTGGCCCGCGAGGGAAGTTCCTGCGGCGCGAGGGATCAGCGGCTTACAGGATCTGACCAGTACGACAACCTCTTCTGCGGAGGCAGGAAAAGCAACGTCCAGTGGTGTTTCCTGGTAGATGGAAGCATCCTGCGCATAGGCGCGCTTGAGTAGTTCGTCGCTAGGTTTGGTCATGATCAAATCATAAAACTATCCCCAAGATTCCCTTCTCCGAGCTCCGCGTTTTCGCTGACCAAATGGCGTAGCAATGGACACGGACGGTAGCGGTCGTCGCCGTAGAATTTGTGGCAACGCTCAAGGACGCTCAAGACATAATCCCAGCCCAATTCCTGTCCCCAGCTAATAGGCCCTTTGGGGTAGTTGACGCCCTTGGTCAATGCTAAATCCACATTAGTTGGAGAGGCGATGCCGAGCCAAACAGTATCCAGACCTTCATTGATGATGAGGCAGAGGATTCGTTCGACAATCTTTTCGCCCAAAATAGGGTCGAGTTCAGCGTCTTCTTGCGCTTCGACGGCAGCATCCATGCCGCTGCTGTAGTTGTAGAATCCGCGTCCTGTTTTGCGTCCTAAAAGTCCGGCTTCGAGGAGGCGCTTTTGGGAGATGGAAGGACGGAAGCGGGGGTCGTAATAGAATTGGCCCCAGACGGTTTCTGTGACTTTGTAATTCACATCATGACCTATCAAATCAGTGAGTTCGAACGGTCCCATGCGGAATCCCATGCTCTTCACTGCGGCATCGATTTCCGCGATGCTTGCCACACCTTCTTCGTAGAGTTTGATGGCCTCGCTGTAGAAGGGTCGAGCCACCTTGTTGACGATAAAACCTGGCGTGTCCTTCGCGAGTACAGGGATCTTGCCCCACGCCACCATGAGTTCTTCCATGGCGTCCGCGAAATCTTCACCGCTTTGGATGCCCGGTACAATCTCGACCAGCGGCATTAAGGGTGCGGGATTGAAAAAGTGGAGTCCTCCAAAGCGCTCCGGGTGCTTCAGTCCGCTCGAAAGGGCGGCGATGCTCAAGCTGGAGGTATTCGTACACAACCAAGCCGTATCGCTGAGGTGCTGTTCGGCTTTTTGAAGGAGTTCTTTTTTGACTTTTAGGTCTTCGATGACCGCTTCCACGACAAGATCGGCGCCGTCGATGCTACTGAGGTCATCGGACCAATTCATTCTTGAGAGGGTCTCGGTTTTTTCAGCTTCACTCATGCGGCCTTTTTCAACCAATCTGCCAAAGACCTTTTCGATGGAAGCGCTGCTGCGTCCGATGGCGCCTGGGTAGTTGTCGAAATACACGACATCGCACCCTTGCTGTGCGGCGATTTGTCCAATGCCCGTGCCCATGGCACCGGCTCCTAGGATGGCTACTTTCATGTTATTGGCCTTTAAATTTTGGGGCGCGCTTTTCTAAAAATGCTTGTACGCCCTCGTTAAAATCGTATGTCTGTCCCGCCTCGGTTTGGAGGGTTTCTTCAAGAGATAATTGGTCCCTCATATCATTCGTCCCACTGGCATTCAACGCGGCTTTGGTCAACGCCAAACCCTTCGTGGGCATTTGCGCCATCTGCTCCGCCAAGGCGGTGACCTGCTCGCCAAAAGAGTCCGGGGCAAAGACCTTGTAGATCATGCCCATGGACTGTGCTTCGGCTGCACCGACCTTATCACCGGTCATCATCAGGGCGCTGGCGCGCTGGAACCCGACTAATCTCGGCAGGGTCCAAGTACCTCCGCTGTCCGGAATGAGGCCTATTTTACTAAAGGCTTGAATGAAGCTGGCGTGCTCACTGGCCACCACGATATCACAGGCCAACGCAATGTTGGCACCCGCACCGGCGGCCACGCCATTGACTGCGGCGATGACCGGTTTCGGCAGGTCGCGAATGGCTTGGATGATGGGGTTGTAGTGGTCGCGTACGATGGTGCTGAGCTCTGGCCCGTTTGGGTCCACGGCCTCGCCCAAATCTTGTCCGGCACAGAAGGCCTTTCCATTTCCGGTCAGTACCACACAGCGAACTGCGGGATTACTGGTAGCCTCCGACAGTCCTTCCTGGACCGTAAGGGCCAATTCCCGGTTGAAGGAATTAAATTTATCGGGTCGATCAAAAATGAGGGTGAGCACCCCGTTTGAAAGATGGTGTTGTAGCATGCTTCTTGGGTTTGTACCCAAGGTACATCAAAGACCAAGTTTGCACAAGCCGTAAGATTAACTTCGGCCAGGAGATGAATTAGTTTTCTTCTACAGTTACTAATAAGGAAGAATTGAACATTGCTGCTGGTGAAATGACTTTTTCATCCATAGGAACATGATTACCATAACGCTCTTTCATAATGGATTGAACATAATCATTGGATAAATCAAAGTCGGATAGTTTTTCTAGGGCACCTATTTCGATATCAGCAGCCTCCTTGTAGATTTTCCAAACGAGCTCGGAACAATAGATTTTCTCATCCGACCAATTGAAGTATATATCATACGATTTCCCTAAATATTGCTGGCCTACTTCTTTCATATTAGAGAGGACGGTTGGACTTAAAACTTCTTCCGCATTTTTTAAGCGCTTGATGACATAGTGTCCATTTTCACCACGTTTCTTCCATTCTGTTAGTGGAGTTAATTTGACCGGTTGGACCGCCTCATACACGAAGTACTTTCCTTGGTCTTCGTATATAATGCCCATGTGGCTGTATTTAGAGCCTGTAGCTAACTGTATAGCTTGACTTTGTCTTGACTTGGAGGTATGAAAGATGATATCTCCGTTTTGTATACTGGAAGCTACAATAGTACCATGTACATGTGTATCACCGGAAGAACATCCAAATAATAGTGTAAATGATAGTAAGAGAATTGTTATAAAATGTTTCATGGCATCACAATTTAATTGACTTCATCATCGCCTCCATTTCTAAAATGATATTACGCTTTTTAGCCTGAGGCCCATAGACAACTGCCTCTACGGTAAGGATTCGATCGTTTTTCTCATCGTAAATAGTGTATGACAGAAAAGGTCCACCCATAAAGTCTCCTTCCATGCGCCATAACCCGCGAGTTTCGAGCGCGAACATTCCGCTGATGGTTGTATTTGCAATGGATGGAGGGATTAAAGTCTCTGTGGTCATGTAGCTATTGTCAAAGCTGCCTTCGAAGTAGTTTTTTCCTATACTATCACGGTGTGCGATTATATCATCTGCGCTCACCAAGCCCTCTGACATTGGCCTAGAACTAATGAGGATGTACTGTGTAGTTTTCACGGTCTTTGTCGCGAAAATCTTGAGTCCATCCTTATCTAACGTCGGATCAAATCCTTTGTGAAGCAACATGCTTTTTATGCCTATTTTCTTCAGGTTTTCATGGGTATATGCATAAGCACTTCGCTTGAGTCTATCCTGAATAAGACTCATGTCGTGATCTTTGAAAGATTGAATTATTCGAGGCGCACTTCCTTTGACTTCAGTGGTAATGGCAGTTTCTGTTGGGGCGGTGATACGAATGAGTTGCTGGGGACGAGTCCAACGATCTTTAGTGAGCCTCACAAAGCTAGAATCGCTTTTTTCTATCCAAAGGATGTTTTTCGCCTTTTGTAGAATTTTATTGACGTCTTTTGGCTCTACTCTTGAGGCATCGAAATAAGGTTCTGCTTGAGGCAAACCTTCTTGATCTGCAAGATAGATTTCTCTGAAAGCTTCTCCAGCTGCCCCTAACCATAAATCGTCAGACATGACCAAAAGCAGCTCACTATGTGTTCCGCTCGATGGAGGGAGAATTCTTGTGTCTTTTTTTGAGCCGTCTTCGTTGGTATCACCAGAATTACAAGAGGTAAAAATTAAGCAAGAAAAGGCTACAATACAGAAATAGAATGGTCTCATGGGCACCAGATTTTAGTAAAAGGTAGTCAAAAAGCGGGCCACGGAAAGGATTAAATCCTTCTCGGATATACGACCAATCGTTGCCCAATTCTAATCATGTCGCTAGAGAGTCCATTCCAACGTTTAATTTCGCTCACTCGAACGCCATATTTACCGGCAATGTGACCAAGGGTTTCTCCACTTTTCACCCTATGAGTTGTCTTTTCATTCATTTGGCTTAAATCCGGCACTTCGCTTTTGCGCTCCTCAAAATACTCTGTAGCAATCGAGTATAAAGTATCCTTACGCATACGAAATGTCATCGCAGTATTGGCGGGTAAGGTGAGGTAATATTGTTGGCCCGTTACAACGGGTACGGTATTGTATCTATACTGGGGATTTAAAAACTCTAGTAAAGAAGGTTCAATACCAAGTTCCTCTTCTATTTGTTTGTAGTGAATTTGTTTCGTGATTCGTACTGTATCTGTTTCAATATAATACACAGGAATCTCTGCGGGAACTAATCCATACTTAGGGGCATATTCGAATGCATACGTTGCGGCAATGAATAGCGGCACGTAAGCGGAAGTTTCTCTCGGAAGAAAAGGTCGGATTTCCCAATATGAAGTTTTACCACCACTTTGTCTGATGGCCTTATTCACATTCCCTGGACCACTATTATACGCGGCTAGTACGAGATTCCAGTCTTCGAACATATCGTACAGTCTTAGCATGTATTTGCAGGCCGCTTCCGTACTTTTCAATGGGTCGTTACGATCATCAACATAACTGTTGACATTTAATCCGTAAGCTTTTCCAGTAGAATACATGAATTGCCATAAACCCGTGGCTCCTGCCCCGCTTTTTGCTTTGGGGTTTAAGGCGCTTTCTACAATAGCGAGATACTTTAGCTCTAAGGGCATATTGTATTTCGCTAAGTATTCTTCAAACATTGGGAAATAGTACTGACCATGGGCTAGCATTCTGCTCATTCTCGATGAACCTGGCCTCAAGTACCTTTTCATGTATTGCTCTACGACTTCGTTGTACTCCATCTCAAATGGAGTCCTAGCATCTAGTTCCGCCATGTAATATTTGAATACCGAGTCTGTCATCGGCAAAGTGGCAACTGAATCTGCTTGAGGAATTCGTGCTTGAGCGAAATACAGATGTTCTGAATCAAGTCTTGCTAACCGAGCATCGAGAGCGTCCATCTCGGCGTCCGACATAACTTTTGACTGGTCGGATTGTGTTGTATCTGAACTAGTCCACGTATTTTCATATGCCAGAGCTTCCAGCGCGAATAGACTACATAAAAAGATTGTAAAAATACGCATCACTAATGCTTTTGAATCCACTGAGTCATGGCCAACACATCCATATCAGCGCCCATAGCTCCCATTAATTGGAGTCCCATTGGCAAGCCGTTTGGATGTACACCCATTGGAATACTAACGGCAGGAATACCGGCAATATTGGCTTGAACAGTAAATATATCTTCCAAATAATTCACGGTCGGATCGCTTACCTCACGCCCAATTTCATAGGCTGTAGTAGGCGCTGTAGGGCACAAAATCAAGTCGTATTCCTCCAACATCTTGTCGGTCCAGTCTTGCACCAAACGCCGCGCCGCCTGAGCCTTCCCAAAGTAGGCATCGTAGTATCCAGCACTCAATACAAAGGTTCCCAACATGATTCGGCGCTGCACTTCCGTGCCGAACCCTTCGCTGCGGCTCTTCTTGTACACACTCTCCAAATCCGTGCTGTCCGGATGTCTAAACCCTGAATGTACCCCGTCGAAGCGCGCCAAATTCGAGCTCGCCTCGGCCGTGGTTAAAATATAGTAGATGGGCACTAAGGTGTCCAAAAAGTCAAATTCTACAGGCTCTACAACGACGCCTGCGTTTTCGAGCAATTCTAATTGGGCCAAAAAGGCTTTCCTCACATGCTCATCCACAGCAGGGTTATCCACCGCAGTCTTTAAATACGCTACTTTTTTCGGGGCCAATTTCGTTGCAGGCGCCATGGCCTCTTGTAAGGCAGTCGCATCAAAATCATCGGGTCCCGCAATGACCTCCATCACCTTGGCAGCGTCCGCTATATTCGCGGCAAATGGACCTATCTGGTCAAAGCTGCTGGCATAGGCAATCAATCCGTGGCGGCTTACCCTACCGAACGAAGGCTTGAACCCAACAGTCCCTGTAAAGCTCGCCGGCTGGCGAATAGAACCGCCTGTATCCGAGCCTAAGGCTACGTGACATAAGCCCGCAGCTACCGCCGCGGCAGAACCGCCCGAAGATCCACCTGGTACTTTCGAAGGATCCAGAGGATTCTTCACCGGTCCAAAGGCGCTATTTTCATTGCCCGAACCCATGGCGAACTCATCACAATTCGTGCGTCCTATAAACACGGCGTCCTCTGCCAACAATCGGTCCACGACCGTTGCAGAAAATTGGCTTTCAAAACCGTCCAAAATCTTGGAGGCAGCGCTCACCTTATGTCCTCGGTAACAAATATTGTCCTTCAGCGCAATGACCATACCGGCCAGCTTGCCAGCAGTCCCGGCGGCAATTTTTGCATCCACCGCCTTGGCATGCTCACGCGCTTCATCGGCCCATACTTCCAAGAAAATATTCAAATCTTGGGTGGCCTCAATCTTGCTGAGGAATTGTTCAACCGCTTGGGTTGTCGTACTCATTATTCGTTGGGGTTGGGGAATGGATTATTCCTTATTTGTCGTCTGATCCTGTTTCGTCGTCAGCGATGCCATCTTTGAATTCCTTAACACCACGGCCTAAACCACGCATCAACTCAGGAATTTTACGACCGCCGAAAAGCAATAAAACTACCACTGCAATTAATATCAATTCAGGTCCGCGAAGTCCGCCCAAGAATAGAAATTTAGAAATCATACCGTTCATTTTTCTTAACGTAAAAGTACTCTTTTTTTTACGGAATGGAATGTTGAAGTATTGGGTATAATACTTCTACTTAATAAGCGAGGAGTTGAGTTAATAACTCGTTCACTTTTAATTCATTAGGCAACATAGTTTTCTCCAATGTAGAGTTCAGTGGAATGGCAGGCATATTCTCCGCACCCAGTAATTTCACTGGGGCATCTAACGCCTCGAAACACTCTTCCTGAATAGCACCTTGCACGCTCTGAGCAAAGCTTGGACTGCTCGGCTCCTCGGTCAACACCAACACCCTTCCGTGCATCCTTGCTTGCTTCACCACCTCCGCCTTGTCCCAAGGACTCAACGTTCGCAAATCCAGCACGCTCACACGCCCTTCCAAGCTTTTGGCCGCCTCCAACGCCCAATACACGCCCATACCATAGGTTACCACGAGCGCGGCCTCACCACGCTCACGCGCAGCGTCCGCGGCCTCCAACACCATCCTCGCCTTGCCAAATGGCACCACATAGTCTGCGCTCGGCTCCGGCGTTTTCGCACCTTCAGTGCCTTTAATCTTACTCCAATACAGTCCCTTGTGCTCCAACATCACTATGGGATTTGGATCATAGAAAGCGGCCTTCATCAATCCCTTTAGATCTGCCCCCGTACTAGGATAGGCGACCTTCACTCCACGGATGGCCGTGACCACACTTTCGACACTCGAGCTATGGAAAGGTCCGCCTGAACCATAGGCTCCGATCGGCACTCTGATGATGGTGCTCACCGGCCACTTCCCATTGCTGAGGTAGTAGCTGCGAGAGACTTCAGTGAATAATTGGTTCATTCCAGGCCACAGATAATCTGCAAACTGAACCTCCACAATGGGCTTCAAGCCCGTGGCGCTCATGCCCACCGTAGACCCGATGATAAAAGCTTCTTGAATAGGCGTATTAAACACCCGTCCGTCGCCAAATTTCTGTGCCAATGTCGCGGCTTCGCGGAAAACGCCGCCCAATCTACCGCCCACATCCTGTCCGTACAACAATGCCTCCGGATGCTCCGTCATCAACTCCTTGATCGCAAACAGGGCGGCATCAACCATCACCGTCGGCTCGGCGCCCTTCGGCGCTCGCTCGCCGCGCTCACTCGTGATGGGCGTAGGCGCATAGTCGTAGGTGTAAAGATCTTCAGGCGTAGGGTCCGGCATCTGCAGAGCACTTTCGTACTGTGCTTCCACAAAGGCTGCGGCCTCTGCAGCCCACTGATCGAGCTGTGCTTGGGAGATGCCTGCGGCAAGGCATTGTTTTATTAAAAGGGGGTAGGGATCACGCTTGGCGGCTTCTTCTAAGTCGTCGCGGTACCATTCTTTACGAACTCCAGAGGTGTGGTGGTTGAGTAGGGGTACATCCATGCGTACCAAGAACGGACGACGTTCTTTACGCATGATTTTAATGACCTTTTGGAGCTCTTTGTAACAAGTTTCGAAATCCGTCCCGTCGAGATCTCGGGTTTCAATACCGGTGAATCCTTTGGCGTATTCCACGGCATTACTGTGGTGAACTTCTTCATGGTTCGCACTGATGTCCCAACCGTTGTCTTGCACGAACATGAGCAGCGGAAACTGCTTTAGGGCGGCCATGTGGAGGGCTTCTGAAATTTCTCCTTCGGTCATGGCACTGTCGCCGATGCTACAGACCGCGATGGCGCCTAACTCTTCTTCAGTGGCCAATTCTTGTTGTTCGCGGTACTGAATCCCCATGGCGACTCCAGCGGTGGGGATGGCTTGCATACCGGTGGCGGAACTTTGGTGGGGGATTTTGGGTTTGTCGTCGTCTTTGAGACTAGGGTGGCTGTAGTAAGTACGTCCTCCCGAGAAAGGATCGTCCACCTTGGCCAACAGCTGCAGCATCAGGTCCTTTGGGGTCATGCCGATGCCTAACAATAGGCTGTCATCGCGGTAATAGGGGGCAACAAAGTCTTTGGGTTCGAGCTGGAGGGCGAGGGCGAGCTGCGCCGCTTCATGGCCACGGCTCGTGGCGTGAACGTATTTTGAAGTCGTTTCTTTCTCACGTTCGTAGAGCTCTGCCATGTGCTTGGCCGTGGCCATAAGCTTGAACGCTTTTTCAAAAGGAACGGTGGTCTTCTTGGGCATGTTTCTGTTTTTGGGCTGTTCAAAGTTAGGCCATGAACCTCACTTTACAGACACTTAAAGTACTCAAAAGGCTCGAGGCAACTTTGACACTTGTACAAGCTCTTGCACGCGGTGGAGCCGTGTGCGCTGACCAGTTCTGTTTTTGAGCTCTTACATCGCGGGCATTTCACCATAGGTGCAGTGGCAAATAGGGTGCGCTTATCCGAGGAACCTTTCACGGGCGGGGCGATGCCGTAGGCTTCCATCTTTTGTAGTCCTTCAGAGGTGATCCAATCTGTGGTCCACGCCGGTTTGATCTGCTCTTCGATAAAGAAAGGCAGCTGACGGGCGTACATAGACTCGCTGATGTCTTGGGCCATGCGGTCCATGGCCGGACAACCTACATAGGTGGGACTGATGGTGATCTTATAAATGTGCTCGGCATTTTCCTCCGGCGCATCTGGATGTAGTTCGCGGAAGGACTGCAAGGCGTTTTCACTTTTTGGGTGATCCGAAGGGGCAATATTTACGCCTCGTAGGATACCCATATCATACAGGCTCAACACGGGTATTTCCGGATCCTTGACCCGGCCTAAATACTCGAATATGGCCTGGCTCTCATCCATATTATCCGCCGAAGAATGCTCTTATGATATCTTGTCCGTTGGCGAAAATTAGCAAGGCAAGCAATAGGAAAAACCCTATCATTTGTGCCACTTCCAATACTTTTATCGAAGGCCGTCTACCAGTCACCATTTCGACCAAAGTGAACACTACGTGTCCGCCATCGAGGGCAGGAATAGGAAGAATATTTAAGAAGCCCAACATAATGCTTAAGAAGGCAGTGAACTCCCAGAATCCGCGCCAATTCCATGTGCTATCATATTGCTGTAAAATCATTAGAAATCCTCCAACCTCTTTGTAGGCTTTAGTTTCAAAGTTGAAGATGAGCTTGAACTGACGGACGTATCCACTAAGCTTGTTGCCTACCTCATCCCAGCCGCCGCCTAAAGCTTGTGCGAAGCTGTATTCTTTGTTCTTGATTTTATAGTATTTGTAAACTTCACTAGTATTGTAGACGCCTATTTTACCATCGTTGGGTACCTTAATATTTAAGGTATCTGCTACGCCATCGCGGTAATAGGTAAGGGTGATTTCTTCCCCGCCAAAATCAGGAATGGCATCAAAGAATTCGTCAAAAAAGAGCAATTGTTGACCGTTGAGGCCCACTAAGCTGTCGCCTACTTGCATTCCAGCCGCTTCACCTATGGATCCTTCCGAAAAGCCCCCTACTACATAGGGCATTCTTGGTCGGATAACTTCGTAAAGGGATTTATCTGCGATGATATCAGCAAGAGCTTCGGTAGTAATAGGTACGCGTACATCTTCACCATTGCGGTCGACACGAATATCTTCTCCTTCGCTTAGGAATATCTCCATAGCGGTTTCGGTATAGCTGTCTGGAACATAGTCTCCAATGCTTAAGATCTTATCGCCATTCTCGAGACCCATTTCTTGACCGATCTCGTTCGTCCAAATCCCATAGACCAAGCTGTCGTTAGGAAGGTAGTCCTTACCGTAGCTCATCAATAAGAAGACGTAGATGAAGTAGGCGGTGATAAAGTTCATGATGACCCCACCAGTTAGGATGATGAGGCGCTGCCATGCAGGCTTGGCTCGAAACTCCCAATCTTCTGGCTCGTCTTTTAGGTTTTCGGTGTCCATGCTTTCGTCCACCATGCCTTCAATTTTCACATAGCCTCCAAGAGGAATCCATCCAATCCCCCATTCAGTTTCACCAATTTTCTTTTTCAATAAGGAAAACTTGTAATCAAAGAATAAGTAAAACTTGGACACGCGAACTTTAAACCACTTCGCAGGCAAATAGTGGCCGAATTCGTGGAGAACGATGAGGATAGAGAGTCCAAGAACAAACTGGGCAATTTGAATAAGCATAGTTGCAAAAGTTATAGGTCAAAAGTAACACACCTTCCTCAGAAGAAGAGTGTTTATTTAACTGCTAATGGGTCAAAAGGTTGTTAATCTTTTAAGACACCTAATTCTTTTCCCACTTTGGTGAACGATTCAATCGCATGGTCCAAATGGGCTTGGGTGTGTGCCGCACTCAGCTGAACGCGAATGCGGGCTTGACCTTTGGGTACTACAGGGTAGAAGAACCCGATGACATAAATGCCCTCATCGAGCAGCTTGTCGGCGAATTTTTGACTCAATGTCGCGTCGTATAACATTATAGGAACGATAGCGCTGTCGCCGTCTTTGAAATCAAAGCCGGCTTTTGCCACTCCTTTTTTGAAATAGTTGATGTTCCATTCTAATTGGTCCCGGAGCTCTGTCGTCTCACTCAGCAAGTTGAATACCTCGATGGAGGCCCCAACGATGGCTGGTGCTAGGGAGTTGGAGAATAAATACGGGCGCGATTTTTGGCGCAACATTTCAATAATTTCCTTACGGCCGGTGGTGAATCCACCCATGGCGCCACCGAGTGCTTTTCCTAGGGTTCCGGTGATGATATCTACGCGGCCCAAGACATTTTTTAGTTCTATGGTGCCGCGGCCGGTTTTGCCTATGAAGCCTGTGGCGTGACACTCGTCCACCATGACCAAGGCATTGTATTGATCGGCTAAATCACAAATGTTGTCCAATTGTGCTACGTACCCGTCCATCGAGAATACCCCGTCGGTGACGATGATTTTGAAACGTGCGCCTTCGGCAGCTTGTAATTGGGCTTCGAGGTCCGCCATATCGTTATTGGCATAGCGGTAGCGTTGCGCTTTACACAAACGCACCCCATCGATGATCGAGGCGTGGTTTAAACTGTCCGAAATAATGGCATCTTCTGCCGTCAATAGTGGTTCGAACACTCCGCCATTCGCATCAAAGGCGGCTGCATACAGAATGGTGTCCTCCGTATGCAAGAACTCGGCGATTTTGGCTTCCAATGTTTTATGGATGTCCTGAGTACCGCAGATGAATCGCACCGAACTCATTCCAAATCCGTGGCTGTCCAGTGCCTTGTGCGCAGCCTCGAGCACTCGAGGATGTGAGCTCAAGCCCAGGTAGTTGTTGGCACAGAAGTTCAGGACTTCTTTGCCTTCGGTGGTTTGAATGACCGCATCTTGCGGTGTGGTGATGATGCGCTCTCTTTTAAAGAGTCCTGCATCTTCGATTTCTTGCAGTTGTGTGCTGAGGTGGTCCTTTAATGCTCCGTACATAGTGTGTTATTTGTTCATGAACGATTGCTCGTTCGCCCATTCAATGCTCTCTTTTAAACAGGTGATTGCGTGGTCTGCGCTACATACATCTTGCTCGATGAAATAGTGCTGTAAGCCAGCAGTCTCTGCCATGGCGAAAATCTCTTCCCAAGGCACGACGCCTTGCCCTACTGGCACCTGTGTAGTAGTATCCGCCGCGAAGTCCTTTACGTGCCATAACGGGAAACGGCCAGGATAGTTCTCCATCCAAGTCACTGGATTTTCTCCCGCAAAGGCAACCCAGTGTACATCCATTTCAAATACTACGTTATGACCTTCGAGCGATTCGAGGAGGTATTGGTAGGCGGAAGGAGATTCTGGGTTTGTAGGATCGAGGGGAAGGAATTCAAACTCGTGGTTGTGCCAAGCGGCGACTTTTCCGTGTTTCTCAGCCTCTGCACCCAATAGCTTTAGATAATCTACCAAGTGTGCGTAGCCCTCAGCGTTTCTCCATGCTTCGCTCATCCAAGGGATGATGATCCAATGTTGGTTCAAAGCGGTAGCGGCTTCAATGAATTTTGTGATGGAGGCGGTATCAATTGGTCCAACTTCAGTTCCCTCGAGCTGCAATGGGGTGTAATGTCCCGATGGACTGCTTAGCTGAGCATCACTGAGAGTCGTATTGAAATCTGTAACAGGCATTCCTAGGAAAGTGCCTTCCATATATCCGAAACTCTCCAATTTATTATAGCCCAATGCTTTAGTTTCTCTTAGAGTTGAAGCGATGGTTTCAGGGCCGGTCAGGGCCTCGCGTACAGTATATAATTGGTATCCTTTTTCAGCCACGGCATCAGTAGTTTCTTGAGTAGTTGTGGTTTCTTCGACGGGCTCTTGACAGGCCATTAGGGTGCCCAGCGCCAGAGCGCCTAGCCAGAGTGAGTATTTCATTAACGACGAAAATTTTTTCTTGAGTGGTTGAAATTAGGGGAAAACCGCCAAATTTGTGCCCATGCGTATTGACAAATTCTTGTGGTGTGTCCGATTATTCAAAACCCGCAGCCTCTCCGGCGAGCAGGTGCGCTCGAACAGGGTAGTGATGGACAACATTCCCGTGAAGCCTTCTCGCGGGGTGAAGCCGGGGGATATAGTGCGTATCAAACGCCATGGCTTTGACCAAGAGATTGAGATTCTAGCATTGCCGAAATCGCGTGTCGCAGCAAAATTCGTCCGGGAATATATTAAGGACGTTACCCCTCAGGAAGAGATAGATAAGGAGGCGTTCTTGAAACTTGCGCGTAACATGACCCGTCAAAAAGGGTTAGGTAGACCCACAAAAAAGGACCGTCGGGATATGGACCAATTCTTGGATTAATTCCTTCATTTTGCGAACAAAAACCTCGCTCAAACGTACTATAGTTCTATAATTACGACTTTCTGTCCGGCATTTGTCCGGAATGGAAAGTTGGCTGTTGCATTAGTTGTATGCACTTTTGAATGTACCAAGTACACTTTATTAATTCACACTAACACAAATCATGAGAAAAATCGCTTCGAAAGGATTATTCTTAGCCATCGCCCTCGGCCTTGCTACCGTAGCACAGGCACAATATTCGGGCGTCGTTGTGGATGCCGCCGATAACTCACCGCTACCCGGTGCAGTAGTCAAAGCGGGTTCAGCTACTGCTATGACAGACATGGACGGCCGATGGTCGTTGGACGTCGCTTCAGGTACAGAACTGACGGCATCCTTTGTTGGCTATGTCGACAAATCGCTTCTCTTAGGGGAGCAAAAAAACCTAACCATTGCCTTGCGCTATGACAAAGCAGCTTCTACACTTGATGAAGTAGTGGTTGTGGGTTACGGTACGCAAAAAAAATCTAACGTTACTGGTGCTATTTCTAGCGTGAAGGCTGAAGACCTTGAAGATCTCCAGTTGCCGCGTTTGGAGACTGCGCTTCAGGGACGTACTTCGGGTGTACAGGTACTTCAGAACTCAGGTCAGCCAGGTGCTGCCTCAGTCGTTCGTATTCGCGGGACGGCTTCTATCAATGGTTCTAATCCATTATATGTAGTTGATGGAGTAGTGATCGGTGGTGGTATCGACTTCTTGAACCCTGGTGATATCGAAACGATCGAAGTATTGAAAGATGCTGCGTCGGCGGCTATCTACGGTGCTCGTGGTGCCAACGGGGTAATTATCGTAACCACTAAGAATGGTGCTCGTGCTAAGGGTATGGAGGTTAGCGTTAGTAGCTACACCGGCGTCCAAAATGCATGGAAGCAATTGCCAGTACTCAATGCACGCGAGTACGCCACGATTCAAAATGAAATGGCTGCTGCTGCAGGACAATCTATTCCGTATCCGGATGCAGCTAGCTATGGCCAAGGTACGAACTGGCAGAGCCATGTGTTCAATCCGAACGCGGTCATGCGCAATACAAACTTTAGCATTTCAGGTGCTACAGATAAAGGATCTTACTTCTCTTCAGTATCATACTTTGATCAAGAAGGTATTGTGGCTGAAGGCAAATCCAACTTCCAGCGTTTATCGGCTCGTTTGAATACGGTGACCAAAGCCAACGACCGCTTCACTGTGGGTTGGAATGTGGCCTACACGCACAACGAGAGCCAAAGTGTAGCAGAGAACACGGAATTTGGCTCGCCACTAGGTCGTGCGTTGAATATGGATCCCATTACTCCTTTGTATGAGACGGATCCAACAGCATTGTCACAAAGCCCGTATACATCAGGCGGTGTATTGCGTAACAATTTGGTACGTGATGCAGGAGGTATTTATGGTATCTCAAGTCGAGTAACCTCTGAGGTAGTGAACCCAGTGGCGGCTTATTTGATCGAAAACAACTACGGTTGGTCTGATAAAATAGTCAACAACACCTATGCGGAGTTTGAAATCGTAGAAGGACTGAAGGCGCGTACGAGCATGGGTATTGACCTAGCATTCTACGGCGGCAACGGATTCCGTCCTTCACACTATTTGAACGCAACGAACCAACTGGACACTAACCTTGTATATAGCAACTTCAACCGTGCCTTTACTTGGATTTGGGATCAAACCATTACCTATACTAAGGATGTGGGCGATCACCACTTCGACGGTCTTTTGGGCCACAGTGCACAGGAAGTGAATGGACGTTATATAGGCGGTAGCAAACGCGATGTTCCAGTAAACACTTATGACGGTGCCACCATCGACTATGCTCGTAACGTGGAATCACAACAGGTATATGGTGGATATTGGGAGCGTTACGCTATCGAATCTTACTTCGGTCGTGTGAACTACGACTACCAAGGCAAATATGTGGCCACGGCCATCATGCGTGCGGATGCTTCTTCAAACTTCGGTTCGAACTACCGTTGGGGATATTTCCCATCGGTGAGTGCGGGTTGGAACATCCACAAAGAAGATTTCTGGATTTACGATAACGTGAACACCTTGAAGTTGAAGGCGGGTTACGGTTTGAACGGTAATGATGCGGCAGGTTCATTGGAATATGCTTCTACCATTGTCGGTGGACGTTCGTACACCTTTGGTGCCAACGAGGTGTTGGTGAACGGTACGGCTCCTGCACAGGTGGCAAACCCAGATTTGCGCTGGGAGAGCGTAAGCCAGTTCAACATCGGTACTGAAATTCGTGCCTTCGATTGGTTGACGGCCAACGTAGATTTCTTTAACCGTGTGACGAATGATATGAAAACGCGTCCACCACTACCAGATTATATTGGTAATGATGCGCCGACTGCCAACATTGGTTCTATGTTGAACCGCGGGGTAGATATAGAATTGGGTTATGACAAAACTTACACTCCTGATTTCCGTTTCTCGGCGAGCGCGAACGTGAGCTTCTTGAAGAACGAAGTGGTGTTGTTGGGTAACGAAAGTGGTTACTTGCCAGGTCAGCAGTGGGGTCCACAAGGTTTGGAGATCACCCGTATTACAGAGGGTTTGCCTATTGGTTACTTCTATGGTTATCAGACCGACGGTATTTTCCAATCCATGGATGATGTGTATGCACACACAGGCGGTGAAGCGGGTGATACCTTGCAGCTGGGTGCAGTTCCTGGAGATTTCAAGTTTGTGGATGTGAATGGCGACGGTGAAATCACAGCAGATGACAGAACCTTTATTGGCAACCCAACGCCAGATATGACTGCGGGTATTACCATTGATATGCAATACAAGAATTGGGACCTAAACCTCTTTGGACAAGGGGTATGGGGTAACCAAATCTACAACGCGACTCGTCGCTACGATTTGCCCACAGCAAATATGCACGGCTCAGCGCTGGATCGCTGGACGGGTCCTGGTACGAGTAATACTTCCCCTCGTTTGACCTATCAGGATGACAACATGAACTTTTCACGTAGCTCTGATTTCTACGTGGAAGATGGAAGCTTCTTCCGCATCAAGAACCTTCAGATTGGTTACAATATTGGAGGCGAAGCAGCGGATCGATTGATGTTGCGCAAAATGCGCATCTACTATGCTGGGACGAACTTGTTCACCTTCACTAAATACTCTGGTTTCGATCCAGAGATCGGCGCAGGTTTCGGTGTGGATCGCGGGATTTACCCACAGGCTCGTGTACACAGCATTGGTTTAAATATCACTTTCAAATAATTAGGAAAGATGAAGAATACAGTTAAAACTACAATGAGATCAATGCTTGCCATAGCGGCGGCGGTACTCCTTACCGTAGGATGTTCAAAAGACTTCTTGAACACCAAGCCCGTAGGTCGCGATCTTGAAATCAACTATTACCAAACTCAAGCACAAGCATTCGAAGCATTGGTGAGCGTTTATGATGTGCTCCAGTGGAACGATCAGTACGGATTTACTATGTACAGATTCTTGATGAATGTTGCTTCTGATGATACCTATGCCGGTGGTTCAGATGCTTCAGATCAGCCATCTTGGGTAGCGACCAATAACTTCTCTTGGACACCAAACTTGGGTCCGCAGGCAGGTTTTTGGCGTAAGAACTACAAGGGAATCTACCGTGCAAACTTGTTTTTGGAGAAAATTGACGGTATCGATGATGCTTCGGTAGCCTTCAAAACAAGAACGAAAGCAGAGGTACACTTCTTGCGTGCGAAATTCTACTTTGATCTAGTTCGCTCATTTGGCAATGCTCCATTGATTACAAATACCTTGGATCCTTCTGAATATTATACCATTAATCAACAGGGCCCAGAAGTAATCTATCCATTTATTGTTGCAGAGCTAGAAGCGGCGATACCGGACCTGCCTACTACAGTATCTAGCACAGAGCTGGGTCGTGTAACTAAAGGAGCTGCCCAAGCATTGTTGGCTAGAGTGTACCTTCAAATGGATGATGAGGACAATATGGCGGATGTAGCTTCCTTATGTGAAGAAGTCATCAACTCTGCCGTGTATTCATTGTTGCCGAACTATGGCGACATTTTTACCAAGGCCGGTGAGTGGGGTTCGGAAAGTGTTTTCGAAATCACTTACTCTGAGAACTCAACCAGTGATTGGGGACGTTTCGGCTCAGGTCATAGCGAAGGTAATGTTGGGGTCCAATTCTGTGGAATGCGCGACTACAATGGTCCAGACTACTCACCAGGTTGGGGTTTCTGCCCAATCACGGAAGACCTAGAGGCATTCATGGATGGTGATCCACGCTACCAGTACACCATCATTGATGCGGATAATATCTCAGGTGCGGAATATTCACCAGGTTACCAAAACACGGGCTTCTTTATGAAGAAATACGCTCCTTTGGCGGGTAACTTCCCACCAGATGGTGAGCCTGCGCTGAACTGGGGTAACAACGTCCGCGAGATTCGTTACGCCGATGTCCTCTTGATGGCAGCCGAAGGTTTGGTGCGCAGCGGTGGCTCTGAAGCTCAGGCACGTAGCTACTTGAATCAAGTGCGTTCTCGCGTAGGCATCCAAGGTCTCGGATCTTCAGGCAGCCAATTGCTCGAAGACATTTACAACGAGCGTAGAATGGAATTGGCCACAGAAGGGCACCGCTACTTTGATTTGATCAGAACAGGAAAGGCAGCTAATGTGTTGACTGGATGGCAAGCTCACAACCAATACCTACCTATTCCTCAAAATGAAATAGATGCCTCACAAGGCGCATTAACCCAAAACACTGGATACTAATGAAAGCGTTTAAACTATTCTCAGTATTGGCCGCTACGGCGGCGTTAGTAGCATGCGAGCCTTCCGTACCTGGAAAAACGGAACTAGGACCTCTTCCAACCGCGGACTACACGATGACCTACATCGATTCCAACAACATTCAATTGACCAGCGTCAATAGCGGAGACCCATTCTTATTCCAATGGGATATCGAGGGTGTGGGCACTTTTGAAGGAGAGCAAGCAGATGTGTTCATTCCAAAAATTGGGGTGTATGATATCAAGCATTCTGTCTTTAACCAAGGCGGTCATGCGACTGCCGAAGGTCAGGTAGAAATTTTCAAGGATGCAGATTTCATTTGTGCGGGTGCCGCGGAATTCTTGACTGATTGTACGGACCGAACTTGGAAGCTCGCACCACAAGCGGGTTCTCTATGGGTAGGGCCGCCTGATGCTTCCAGCACTTGGTGGGCTATTGGCGGTACTGCAGCTACAGACCGTCCTTGTGCATACGATGACGAGTGGACTTTCAACTCTGAAGGTGATATGATCTACGATACGCAAGGCGATATCTGGGCAGAAACCTACATGGGTGTAGCGACAGATGGCTGTCAGCCAGAGACTGTACTTACAGGACCGAAGGCGGCATGGGCAAGCGGTACACACGGCTTCGAAATCATTCCTGGCGGTGGACCAAATGGCGAGGACCAAATTCAAGTAAGCGGCATGGGTGGCTTTATCGGTCTTCCGAAGGCGGCTAACACGGGTGAGGTAAGTTCCCCGGTAGCATCGATCACTTATGACATTTTGAGCATGACCGACGACGGTACGGCTCGTTACATGGAGGTTCAGTGTAATTGTACGTCGCTATTGTGGCGCTTCACCTTGTACTCAGAACTATAATGCATATCAAAACAGGTTATATCCTTTCTATGTTGGCTTTGGGGGTATTCACGTCATGTGAAACCGCCGAAGTTCCACGTCTCATGGGTAGTGATGTAGTGATCGCTGAAGGCAACACTACCTATACCTATGAGTATGAAATAGCCTTGGATCAACCCGCCCCAAAAACTCTAAGTTTCGACTACACCACTACTGAACTCACTGCACTAGAAGGAGAGGACTTCACCGCTTCTTCAGGTACCGTGACCATCGAGAAAGGTGAGTCAACTGCGATTATTCCTATCCAAATTCTTGGGGATGAGGACGCAGAACAAAGTGAGAATTTTTGGATTGCCTACCAGAATGGTGAGAATGTTAGTATTCCGAACCCATTCAACGCTATCACGCTGGAAAACGATGATAATTCCTACAATCAATCGGACTCAGGTTATACCACTCCGCTCTCGTACCCAGGCTTCACATTGGTTTGGGCGGACGAGTTCGATGGCGCACAACTCAACACATCAGATTGGAATTACGAGACTGGTGCGAGCGGATGGGGAAATCAGGAAAGTCAGTATTACCGTTCTGGTACGTCCAATTGTGTAGTCAATGACGGTTATCTCATCATTTCAGCAAAACAAGAGAATTATTCAGGCGCGCCCTTTACTTCGGCTCGAATCACAACACAAAACAAGCAATCGTTCAAATACGGACGCATCGATATTCGTGCGCGCCTGCCTTTTGGACAAGGGCTGTGGCCTGCATTATGGATGTTAGGCGATAATATCACCACGGTTGGCTGGCCTTCTTGTGGTGAGCTTGATATCATGGAGTTGATTGGCGGCGATGGTGTAAACGATCGTACTGTTCACGGTACTGCGCACTGGAATGCCGGTGGTCAGGCGAGTCATACAGGAAGTAAGTCTTTACCCGATGGCAAGTTTGCTGACCAGTTCCATGTGTTCTCAATGATTTGGGACCAAGGATCGATCAAATGGTACGTAGACGATGTCTTGTACCACAACCTTAACATTTCGTCGTTGTCGGCGTTCCACGAAAAACACTTCTTCATCTTTAACATAGCTGTAGAAGGAGATTGGCCGGGACCAATTAATTCATCCACCATCTTCCCGCAATTCATGGCGGTGGATTATGTACGTGTATTTCAATAATTACTAACCATAAATAAATGCTTAACATGAAAAAAATCTACGCTTTATTAATGTTGTGCTTGCCTATGTTAGGTTTCGCACAAAAGGATGTCACGTTTATCGTTGACATGCGCGGATACACTGGTTCTTACAACGGTGTATATGTAAACGGGGACTACAACAACTGGTGTGGTTCTTGTAACCCAATGTCTGACCCAGAAGGGGACAGCGTTTGGACGGCAACTCTTCCATTGACTTCTGACTCTATCGAGTACAAGTTTACTTTGGACGGTTGGACAGGTCAAGAGAACTTGACTTCTGGTACTTCTTGTACTAAGACTACTGGTGCCTACACAAACCGTTTTGCGGTATTGAACGGCGATACTATTCTTCCAGGTGTTGCTTGGGAATCATGTGCTGCTTTGCCAGGCCAAGTGTACATGACGATTCAAGTGAACATGTCTTACACTGCGGTTGATACTACAGGTGTATGGTTGGCTGGTGGTACTGGATTCGCTACTCCAGGGGTAAACCAAATGTACCCTATCGGTGATTCTGTATACTCTAAGACCCTAGCTGCTGATACAGGTTTCTACAGCATGTTTACGTTCCTTTCTTCAAACGATCCAGGATGGGGTTCCAAGGAAAACATCGTAGGTAAGCCTTGTGCTGCTGGTCAATGGAGCGATCGTGATATGGTTGGATATAGCGCTACTATGGGCTTGATGTCAGACTTCCACTACCGTACATGTTTCGGTGAGTGTACTACGGACGGTACTTGTCCTGTTCCTGCGACTCCTGTGAACGTAACGTTACAGAGCGACCGTTCAAACAGCCCTGCCTTTACTACGGCATACGTTTCTGGTACTATGAACGGCTGGAGTGGTAATGCAAACCAAATGACTGATGCTGATGGCGACGGTGTATACGACGTGACACTTTCTCTAATGCCAGGGTCTTACGAGTTCAAGTTCACGGCTGATGATTGGGCGATCCAAGAAAACTTTGATCCAACAACTGCAGATTCTGTATGTACATTGACAACAGGTAGCTTCACGAACCGTTACATTACGATCGGTCAAGCTGATACTACATTGGATGTACAATGTTGGGAAGAGTGTGGTCCATGTGCGGGTATCGGTGTAGAAGAGTTTGAAACAGAATTCTCTGTGAAGCCAAACCCAGCATCAGACCTTCTGATCATCGAAAACGCTACAGGTACTCGTTCAACAGTAGTGATGTACAACATCACAGGTGCGAAAGTATTGGAGCAAAGCTTCGATGCTGAAGCTCGTCTTGACGTTGCGGCAATGCCACGTGGTATGTACATCGTACGTATTCAAAACGGCTCTACTGAATCAGTAGTACGCGTTGCTTTGAAATAATGCTTACAATTGGTTAGTAAGTATAGGGGGCCCCATTAGGGGTCCCTTTTTTATTGTATTTTACCGCTATGAGATTGAGATTCCTGATTTTTGTCTTGTGTATGTCCGGTGCTGCGTTGAAAGCGCAAACAGCCCGCAGAATTGTCCCAGCACAAGGGCTATTACACCCCACTGTATATGACGTTGCCCAAGATCCTTTTGGCTTCGTGTGGATCGGTACCCGCGACGGATTATTCCGTTACAACGAGGGCCGTGCGGTGGGTATGGAATTTCTACCTAATGGGCTCGCTCCAGCGCGGAACATTCAAAGCCTTTGCGTACGTCAAGATTCTACTTTGTGGATGGGGTTGGCTCAGCTCGGTGTCTTGGCCTACGATATTCAACTCATGCAACCCAAGCCCTTGGGCTACCCACGCCTAGATGAAGGCATTAGCGTGCAAGCCTTGCACGAGGATGGACACGGAAGGTTGTGGGCCGGTACCTCCGGACAGGGATTGTATTATTTGGACGATGAGGCCGCGGAGTGGCGCACAGTATCCTTTACCTATGCTCCTGAAGAGCTCATGTTTGTCTTTGATTTCGCCGATCAGGGCGATACCATTTGGATTGGAAATTCGGGCGAGCATTTGCTCTATTACCTCTACAGCGACGATCGCGTGCATTCCTTTGCGGAGAGTGAGGAGTTCCAATCTTACAGTAAGAGCGTTGATGTACAAGGCGGCAAAGTGTTATTCGGAATTGCAGAGCACGGATTATGGGAAATTAGCGGTGGCCAGTTATCTCAAGTCCCCTCACCCTCCACCAACCCAAGGGATGTGGCCTATGAAGGCAAGGAGATTTGGGTGAGTACTGACGGAAACGGGATGTTTGTGCGTGGTAGAGAAGGAAATTGGACCCAGTGGAGCAAACAAGATCCACAACTGGGCATCGCCACCGACCAATTCTACTCCATCACTCCCGTAGGCAACGACTTTTGGGTAGGTACATTCAATGATGGAATCACGCTTTTTCCGAGAGGCAGCCGTCCCATAGAAAAACTGCGTAACCCTGATTCCTTTACCTATACTTCCATTCAAAGCGCCTTATCCTTAGAAGCATCAGGAAGTTCAATCTGGGTTGGATATGATGGCGACGGCTTGGTGCGTTACGATTTTTCGGGAGGCGCCTGGAGGCCTACGGCATTTTTAGATAATGAGCGCAATGACTATCCTCAGGTTATTACCAGCATGCAGTCCAATAACGACGGTTCCATTTGGCTGGGAACTTTCAATGAAGGATTATTTAAGCTCGATTCAGAAGGGACAATCATCCATAGAAATATGGCCTTCACTGATTTTAGTTTCGGGTTGAACAACAATAACATTTGGTCGTTAGCGCCTGCCGGAGGCGATAGTTTATGGGTCGGAACACTAGGTGGTCTGCAGCTTTGGGATGGAAAGGAATTTCTCACGCCATGGCAGGAGCCTTGGGCGGTAGGTCGAAATATCATGGACCTCGAGCGTCAGGGAACGGTACTCTGGGTAGCCTCAGAGTTCATGGGTCTCTATCGCATAGAAGGTCAAAACATCACTCACTTCCCATTGGAGTACCCTATCCTGGATCTACAATCATTGCCAGACGGTACTCTTGCCTTAGGTACAGAGGGCGGTGGTTTATGGCTCTTATCTGATGGGGAACTAAACGAAATATCCAAGCAGCCTTCTCTGACTTGTTATGGCATGGAGTTGATGGAGGACCAATTATACTTGACCACTAATACCGGACTTTTATTGGCTTCACAAGAAGCCGGACAATGGAAGTTCTCTACAGTGCTTCCGCAAGAAGAAACACAGCTTTCGCTTTTTAACCGTAAAGCCATGCTTGCAGTGGGTGCGGACCTATGGATAGGTGGTGCTGGTGGTATTGTTAAGACTAGGCCTGCGGTAGAATCTCCTTTTTCGAATCTTCTACTCACTGGGGTGCGTGTGGACAATACAGATCAGTCATTCAATGTCGTGAGCGGACGTGCAGAAAACACCTTTACTCTAGAGCCTGGAACGCGCTCGGCTCAATTTTCCTTTGAAATCATGTCCTTGCAAGAGCGCAGCGGCAAAACTGCAGAATACAGAGTAGAGGGGTTGGTAGAGAATTGGACCCCGGTGCCGTCAAATCTTCGCAGTTTGACCTTTAATAATCTTCAGCCCGGTAAATACAAGCTTGAATTACAATTACGTAATGCCTCAGGTGAAGTGGAAAGCTCTGTGAGTATGCCTTGGACGGTGGAATTCTATTTTTGGCAACGTACGTGGTTCCGCGCACTAGTATTGGTGCTGTTCCTCCTTCTTGTTGGTGGATCACTGGCGCTGTATCAAGACCGCAAGTTGCGCGCCACACGGGTGAAACTGCTAGAGACGGAAAGAGAACTTCTATCCGCCAAAGCGGGGGAGATGGAGGCGAAGGCCAAGCAAAAGAGCGATGAACTCAGTTTCCAATTATTGAAAACCTCCAGTCGTATCGAGCTCCTGCAATCTTTTCGAGACAGATTAAAAGAGGAGCGTGCCAAGGCCGGTAAAGGCAACGAGGTGGGTACCTTTTTACAAAGTCTTATTCGGGAATTGAACCGAGAACTGCAGAGTGAAAATTATTGGGATCACTTCGAGCGGAACTACAGAGACCTCCACGATCAGTTTTCTGAATCCTTAGTCGAGAAGCATCCAAAATTGACTAAAGGAGAAATACGTTTGAGTTACCTCATACGTCAGAAGATGAACAATAAAGAAATTGCGACGGTGTTGAATGTAAGTCCGGCGGCGGTCGAAAAAGCTAAATACAGACTTAAAAAGAAGATAGAATTGGAAAAGGAGGAGTCTTTAGATCAATATTTACAAGATCTATAGGTTTTGTCCGGTCTTTGTCCATGCTGGGCCTTGGGCCAATTCCGCAAGAATTTTCACATTTGTAGTGAGTTAACGACGGAAATCACGTCTTGTAGGTTTCTTATACAACCGGCGCCTGGAGAGGCGCCGGTTTTGTTTTGTCTTTTCCCTAGATTAGGGCATGCAAAAACCACTCCTCTTTTCTTGTTTTATTCTATGGACGTTATCCTCTTGTAACAAAGCGATTCCACATAGTGATGACCTACTTTTTGACCTGGGGTTAATGGGGGAATGGGAAATCAGTTCTCGCACGGTGAATGGTATCACGGATTTATCAGTTCAGTGTTGCGAATTTTTAGAGTTGTCATCTGATAGTATTTCCAATGATTTGAATGGCTTTTGGTTTTATGATGACGGGTTTGACACTATTAACGAGGGCACATTTACAGTAGATACTCTCGAGGGTGACATCCAATTCTATAATCAAAACAGCTCTTTCACCCGCAACTTTGTGGTAGTCAGCTACGACGTCATTTATTTAGAGTACAACGTAGGCAGCACCTATTTCGAAGAGATTTGGAGGCGCCAATAAATTAATTGGTCAGCCATAGTTCCAATAACTGCTCCTGTGAAGCGCTGGATTTTCGACTCATGCGTATGAAATGTCCTTTGCTCCCTTCTTTATAGGTTACCTCATAGGGCACCACCAGTCTCTCTGTACCACGAGTAATATTCAGTTCTATAACTGTGCCTGCTTCTGGCCCGCCGTATTCATTTTGTAGCTGATCGCTATAGAGCTCTATGATGTCCCCTTCTTCAAATTGCAATGGGTTTTCGTTGCCAATTTTTTTAACAACCAAAGTGTTTGTTCCTCGAATACGGCGGTACTTGATACCATAATCTCTCAAGGGATCTGCTACCAATGGACCTACATAACTGCGGTCGTAAAGCACCCCAACTTTTGCTAAATACTCTTGTACAGGCAGCGGTGTTGTCCCACTCACGTAGTCGTCAAAGAATTGTTGCAAATCAGGATGTACAAGCGCCACGAATTCCTCAATAAAGTCGTCGTCCTTGAAGCTTTTATCTGGACCGTAAGTATCGCGCAGTTCTAGGATTACGTCGAGCAAGTCTTTTTCTCCTTGCGTAAGTTCCATAATGCGAATATCTAGTAACGCTCCCATCAAGGCACCGCGCTGGTAAACCTGCATATATTGTTTTTTGTAAGGCTTATGCAAGACATTTTCGCTCATCTCTGTGAATGGCATCTTTTCGGTCGGGTAACGATCTGCAGTCACGATTTTTTGGCGCAAGACAGAACGGATGTATTCGTCTCGTGTAATCACACCGCCCTTGACTTGACTGATGCCTGCAAAATATTCTGTGATACCCTCATAGAGCCACAGGTGTTTGCTCATCTTAGGGTCGATATAGTTGAAGTTGCCTATTTCCTCACTGTGCAAACCCAGCGGAGTAAGAATGTGAAAGAACTCATGGATACACACATCGGCCATTTGATCGAGGACCATATCATTGCCAAAATCCGGCAAATAATACACGGAGCTGTTGCCGTGTTCTAGTGCGCCAAAGCCTTGGCCAATCAATTCTCTAAGTGCTTTTACGATTGTGCCTAGTTTAATTTCAGTGCCTTCCACTAAACCTTGGAATTCACTGTAGTCCTTGATATAGAAGATGAACGCGTAGCGATCCACGGGAAGTTCGCCGTGTAGAAAGGATTCGATAGCTCCCATGCTCAGACGTACTTGTTCGTAGATGTCCTCGGACAATTCTCGACCACTTTCGCTAAATACCCCGATGGTAACTTTTGTTGGACCCAATTTGAATGAGGTCGTGTCCGGCTTTGCAAACATGATGGGGCAATCCAAGAGCTGGTGGTAATCCTTGGCATGGAAGTTTTGAGTATTGCCATAGGAATAGCCGTTCATAGCACTGAGCCCATAAAGCTTAGGACTCTTATTGACCTCCAGGGTAATAGGCATTTCCTCGGCGCCGGTAAAGAAACCGAAGTATCCAGCAGCATTGATCAAGAAATTGCGTCCTTCTTGATTGTTCGTTCCGGCCGGTTCGAAAATCTTGTTTTTACGCACCTTGCCATCAAAGGAATCATCCACCCAGTACTCGATCTTCTTTGGTTCGCCCTTGATCACATAAGAATTGCCCTTCTTTTTCACTTTTAAGGATTTGCCTTCAGCGCCATAGGCTTTGAAGTCCTTGATGAATCGACCGTAATCCAAGGTGGCATAGGTCCCAGGAATAGTGGCAGGAAAGTTAAATTCTACGCCTGCGACATAATCGCCAAAGTTCATCTTTGTGGCGTCAACTGTAACCTTAACTCTGTCGTCCTCGACATTAATAAGGTCTAGGGTGTAGCTGTGGTAGCCAGTTTTTTGGCCAAAACTCAACAGAGGAAGTAAGAAAAGGAGAAGGATTGTACGCATGCTCATAGAATTTGCCTTGGCTTAAAAATACACGAAACCGAGCCAAAGTGAAAGGGTATAAAATAGAAAGCCCCGCGACAACGTCGCGGGGCTAACCAACACTCTGAAACTATGATTAAGCTGCTTCTTCGTTCTTGCTGACAGCAAGAGCGTAGATGACCAGACCAAATCCAATTTTGTTGATTGCATCACCAACATTGTAAACAATGTCCATGATTTGCTTGTAATATTCTGAATCTACACCAGGCTCCCAAATACCTAGGAACCCGCCTGGAGTACCCAAGATGTATCCTAGTGGATAGATTGCCCATCCTACGAGGACGAACCAGAATAATACTTTGACTGCTTTTGCAACTGCAGGGCCAGCATTTGCTGCCAATTGTGCAACTTCTCCTTTCCACACCAAGAATACAATGTAGAAATAAGCTGCTCCGGAAATTACACCCCACATAACTGATGAGTCACGGTAGATAGTTTCACCGAGGTAACCAGTTACAAGCATAATTACAGAAGCAAAGATTAGCTTCCAAAGAAGGCTCATTTTAGCACCAGCTTTTTTAGTGATCAAGTAAAACTCAACACACATTAATGGTACTGTGAGCGTCCAGTCAACATAACGGAAGAAAGTTGGAGACTCTCCCGTCTCGAAGTGATAACCTCTCATATAGTAGTAGTGTACGAACGCGATAAACGTGATCAAACCACTTACTAATAGAGACGTTCTCCACTTTTTGTCTACGTTCCACATTTCAAAGAAGAAGAACACAGACGCTGCCATCATCGCCATACATCCTACGAAGAAAGTAAAGGATGTCACGGTTGTGATGTCAGTGTAAGCGGTCAGGTCTACTGCCCCACCGCTAGCATCTAGAAATAAATTTGTCAATGACATGGTGTTAAAAAATTAAAGGTTATAACTACCCCTTAACGACCACTAGATGGCATTGTTCAACTTAGGCTCAAAAATGAGTGTAAATACTCATATATGTATCTCAAATGACCAAAAATACCCTAAAATATAGTTATAAACGGTGTTTCTTTTGAACAAATTGTCTCTTTTTTGGTTACTACAATATTAAAAGTCCAAAGTACATTTAATAGTGATTTACGACATCGCACTCATAGGTTTAGGGGCTTCGAATAGCTTATTGTTATTGGAGCTGCACAATCGTGGTGTTCTGAATGATTTAGATGTTTTGATTTTGGAAACGGAATCAAAGTGGAAAAACGATAAAACATATTGTTTCTGGGGCGATCACTCCGACGCCATATTTTCAACACTTCGCCCGCTAATGTTGAAGGAATGGACAAAATTAAACTTTGACGGAGACGAAGAACAGCTCACGAGTATGCGTTATGGTATGCTTGAGAGTTTAACATTATATGAGTTTTCAAAAGGAATTATTCTTCAATACTCTAAGATCAATTTGGTTCGGGCACCTTTGACGAATTTTGAGAGCGATTCAGATGGCGTAAAAGTGTATTCTGATAATACTGAATGGATGGCGCGTCGTGTTTTTGATAGTCGTCCGCCTGATATCAAGGAGCCAACTGGCCCATTGGTTCTGCAGAGCTTCTTGGGCTGGCGAGTGAAAACTGATTGGCCAAACTGGGATCCTTCATGTTTGACGCTTATGGACTTCAATATCCCGCAGAATGGGTATACGCAGTTCATGTATATTTTGCCCATTGACGAAACCGAGGCTCTGGTTGAGGTAACTAGATTTGGTAGTGAAGTTTTCCCTAAGGAGTTGGCTACCAACCATCTAAAAAATTATTTGCTAGGCTTAGATGGTCCTTATGAAATTATCCATGAGGAGCAGGGAGTAATTCCAATGACTCAGCACGCATTGCAGCAACATCCTGATGCAAGAATAATCTCAATGGGAGCTAGAGGTGGATTGATTAAATCAACCACTGGGTATGGTTTTAAGTACATGTATGAGAAGGCGGTTGAATTGGCACAAGATGTGGAGAATCAAGTATTTATTCATAAAGACCAATTTTGGAATTTACCACGAACTGGAATAAGTCGACACTATTTCTATGACCATTTATTGTTGCATATTTTGAAATACAAG